>NZ_JAKGBG010000011.1:0-121818 GCF_021532595.1 Pseudoalteromonas sp. OFAV1 | reverse complement strand
GTGAAGGTGGCCGTACAGTTGGTGCTGGTGTTGTTGCATCTATCGTTGAGTAATATCAACAGATAGAGCTTCACAGCTTATAAAAAGGTCGCCCTAGGCGGCCTTTTTTAATGCCTGTAGAAAAGCTGGAAGATTTAAGCTGTATAGAGCGAAAGGTTAATCTGCCGCCTTCAAACTCCCAATGGACGAAGGTTTACGCTTCGCTATCCGTGAAGGCTGAAAGCGGGATGTTCGGGAGTGAAACTCCCGCCGCTTGAAGGCAAAGAGCTCTGCGATGAGCCGGAGGCCGTACAGTTGGTGCTGGTGTTGTTGCATCTATCGTTGAGTAATCAACTATAGTGATGCATTAAGCATTGAGAAAAACCCGAGCTCAGTCTCGGGTTTTTTTATGGGTGAAAAAGCTGGAAGCTTTGTGAAGTATAGAGTGAAAGGTTAATCTGCCGCCTTTATTCGCCTGCTGATTTCTTTAACTCATCGAGCATATTCGGGTCACCAATCATTTCATCAATAATGCTTTTTACACTCTCGTTTATAGGGTGCCTATAAATAGTTAAAATTTGCTGCGCCAGTTGTTGGCTATTATCAGCTTGCTCATTTCTTGCTATGAAATATTGCGATAGTATCCCTTGTGCTGCTAAGCGGCGTATATATTCGTTGTCATCGCGTTCGAGTATTTGTGTATATTGTTGAGTTAATCTTGAGTCTAAAATAGGAGATTGTGAAACTAACTCAATCGCTTGAACGCGCAGTTTATTATCTTGGCTATTGGCCGCGATATTTAGCATGCTATTAGCAATATCGTAGTCATATTCTGGCAGCGTTTGCTTGCCAAGCATAAACATATTCATTTGTAATTGAGCCATGGCTTTGAGGCGGTCTTTGTCTGACTGGTATGGATCAATAATTTGCTCACGTAGTTGTTTGTTTAGACTGTCAGCATAATCGGGTTCCGATTTTAATCTCAATTCGTAGTCATCAGGTAGGCTATTATAAAAACCATAAATCGGGTTATTCTGCTCGGCTTTTTCAAGCGCTTGTTGCTCTTTCTCTGCGAGGATTGCGAGTACAGATTCTTTTAGATCTGGGGTGATAGTTTGGTGCGATGCGCTACCTTGCCTGAGCTCGGCAACTTGTTTTTTTAGTGAAATAATACTTTTATTCAACCTTGCTAAGGTTTGCTCATCATCATGCTCAACAGCATCAAAATCACTGCTGGCTAAGTTGTATTGTTGCTCTGAGTCGGTCGCTAACTGATTTATTTGTGGCTGCTTGGTTTGAAAAAAGGCGCCGTAGCAGGAGATTACAAGAGCTGCTCCAGCTAAGCAAAGTGATATGTTTCCTTTACTAAATAGCATAGTTAAATCCTTCCTAAAAAAGGTAATTTAACCTTTTCCAATAAAAAATACCAATAGCTATGAAGTAGAAGTTGTAGTCGCCAATAAGCACATAAAAATAAGCGCTTATTGGCGGTAAGAATTAGTGATTCGCTGCGTATTGCTCAGCTTGCTTCCAAACACGAAGCATATTGCCACTTAAAATCTTTTTAATATCTGCATCACTGTAACCGCGATCCATAAGCCCTTGTACTAGGTTCGGGTAGCTCGATACGTCTTTTAAGCCTACAGGTAATGAATCCCCTACGCCATCGTAGTCAGAACCAATACCAACATAATCAATGCCAATTAGTTCAACTACATGGTCAATGTGATCAAGTACTTGTTCTAGGCTTGCAAATGGAAATGGATTTTTTGCGCGATAAGCTGCATCAAAATCTTTGCTTAGCTTAGTGCCTTCTTTTTTCTTATCTGCTTTCGCTGCTTTGAGCTGGTTATACCAAGAGCCGGCTTGCGATGTAACAAAGCTTGAGCCAAAGTTTATTTGAATAACGCCGCCATTCTTTTTTAGGGCTAATAACATGTCGTCATTCATATTACGCTCAAAGCCCGGTGTATATTTACGCAGTGATGAGTGCGAAGCAATCACAGGTACTTTTGAGATTTCCATTACTTGATAAAACGCGTCATCAGAAATATGCGAAACGTCGACAAGCATGCCAATATTGTTCATTTCTTTAACTAGCTCTTTACCAAATGGACTAAGGCCTTTCCATTTACGGCGAAGGTCATATGAAGAGTCAGAAATATGGTTGCTTTGAGAATGAGCTAGCGTGATGTAACGAATACCACGGTCATAAAAATGCTTAAGGTTTTTAATCTCGCCTTCAATCGGTGAGCCGTTTTCCATACCCATTGCAATAGACATTTTGCCTTGCTGAAACTGTGCTTTTACATCGTCTGTTGAGTCGGCAATTGCAAACTTTTCTGGTGCACGCTGTACAACGGCTTCCATACTGTCGATTAACTGATTTGCAAGCTGGTAGCTCTTACCTTTGCCTTCAAATTCAAGATTTGCAGGAATATAAATCGACATAAAAGGCGCATTTAAGCCACCTTTTACGGCTCGAGGGTAATCAAAATCGCCATCGCTAGTCGCTTTAGTAACATCTGCCCATTTATCATGAATGCGGTACGGAACGTCGATATGGGTATCAATTAAAATAGTCTCTTTAGTAAGCTTGATAGCTTTTGCTGAGGCTGTTACTTCCTCGGCATGGGCTTGCCCAATTAAGGCAAGCGAAACAGCGGCAAATAAGGAGCTTAGTTTTTTCATTTTAATGGCTCTTTAAGTTAAAAAGCCATTGTGAAGGGTTGCGATAAAAGTTACAAGTTTAGTCGTTGAATGACGCTTGGTACTCGGGATCAGCTTGTAGGGCGATGAACTCTGCTTTTGAAATAATTGTCACAGACTCATGTAACTCAGAAAAGAACACCATGGCTTCTCCCGATTTTAATTGCTGCTGAACTTGGGCTACCTTACTTTCAATGCTGAACTCTTGTTCACCGTAATCAGTGCCTTCACGCAATACATAGCTTTCGATTAAATTGTAAAGGGTTTCTTTATCGAGGCGTTCGTGTGGAATGATCATAACTGCTCTTTTGTTACTAACTGTTGAAAATAGTCAGGTACAACACGCTCAAGCCAGTAAATAGGTTTAAACGGGTTATTGCCACTAATAAAACCAACATGGCCACCTTTTTCGGAGATACGCAGCGTAACATATTCGCTTACATCAGTGCTATTTGGTACAGCTTTAATTGACAGCATTGGGTCATCTTTGGCGTGTACAATGAGTGTAGGCGTTGCAATCGCTTTTAAAAACGGTTTGGCACTTGCTTGCTGATAATAATCTTCAGCATCGGCAAAACCATGCAGAGGTGCAGTCAGCATGTTGTCGAATTGCCATAAATCATCAATTGCCATCAGCTTTTCTGGTGTTAGGCTAATTTGCTGTTCGATTTGTGGCAGCTTTCTATGCATTGATTTTTTCATACGATCGAGCAAATACTTTTGATAAATTTTACCTAAGCTTTTGCGGATCACTTGGCAAGAGGATGACAAATCAAATGGTGCAGACACAACCGCAGCGCCATTTAAATTTGATTTACTACCTTGCTCACCTAAATACTTTGCCAGTACATTACCGCCCAATGAAAAGCCGACAGCAAATAAAGGACGTTTTGGAAATTTACTTTTCAGATAGTTGATAAAAAAGCGTAAATCTTCGGTCTCACCACTATGATAAGCGCGAGCTAAACGGTTTGCTTCGCGTGAGCAGTTTCGAAAATGCATTAACACCACAGCAAAGCCTTGCTGCTTGAGTTTTTTCATCATGCCTTTGGCATAAAAACTATTAATATTGCCCTCAAGGCCATGCAATACAATGGCTAAAGGAGCGTGTTCGTTGTGAGGCGTTGCCCATGCCAGTTCTAAAAAGTCACCATCAGGCGTGTTAATTGTTGATAAGTCGTAGCGAGTATTATGAAAAGGGCGAAAGAAGCGCGGCATTATGGTTTGTAAATGGCGATTGCGCATCCACCACGCAGGCTTAAACTCAGGTAACATAGCTAACACTTTAAAGACAATACAGGCCGCTATTGTAGCAAGTTTTTGCATTTTTAGAACACTTTAGCAGATTTTGCTTATCTGCTGAAAATAAAAAGCCCCTAAACAATAAATTGGATAGGGGCTTTGTGCGTCGTGCTTAATTCTTACTTAGGAACTTCTGCGTCGTGAACTTTTTTAATAAAGTAACCAACATAGAAAAGGCATAAAACGATAACAACTGCCAATATGCCGAATGACATAAATAAAACTGGGTCGCTAAAAAAATCTCTAAAGAATACGTTCATGGTTGTGCCTCCTAATGTCTATGGGTTAATCATAGGCTGGCTTTGCATACCCTGACATGATCCAGATCAAGCATTTTTCCTGATGTGAAATAAGGCGATTTAATAGTTGATTTGGATCAAGTTTATTAGGGTAGGTTGGTTTGAGCGCAGCGAAACCCAACATAAACAGAAGTGCCGAATTAGAATCGTCCTTACAAATAGGTATGACCTCGACTCTTTAAACTTTACCCCAGCTAACTCGCTAGCTCGCTACCAAGATAAAGCCTTATATTTTTAGTATTTGTGTGCTGAGTGAATATCATGGTATTCGCTGTGTCTATTAGTAATTGTTGCTGTTGTTTTTCGAGTTTTAATTCTGCGCTAAGTAGCTCTTTTCGAATGGTGGGGTAGTCTGAAATCTCAGTTTGAATGGTTTTAAGGTAGGCGCGTGTGGCTCGTAGGGGCTTTAAAGCCTGTTGATCAAACTCGGCAATGCACGACTCAAGTTCACTCAGTTGAGAGAGTGTTACAGCCAGCTCTAAAGAATCAAGATAATAGAGCAGCAGGCAAAGGTTAACATTTTTACCTTGCTGGTTTTGATAGCCTAATAGCTTTGCTTGCATGCCATCTTCGCTATAAAGATGGCATGCAAACTGCCAAAACTCCTCGCTATTAAGCGGTTTCATCGGCAAAGGCCTGCTCTTTTTCTTCAAGCTCTTCAAGTGCCATGAGCAGCTCTTCTTCAACGTCATTAAGCTTTGGAGTTAAGCTTGCTTGCTTAGCGAGTAGCTCGGTTAGCTTGGCTTTATTCTCATCACTGTATAAGTCATTATCGGCAAGCGCGCTTTCGATTTCCCCAAGCTCTGTTGAGTACTTATCAAGTTGCTTTTCAAGCTTGTCTATTTGCTTTTTCAACGGCTGCACTGATTTTCTGAATTCGGCTTCTAAGCGTTTTTGCTCTTTGCGGTTAACGCTTGAATGGGCTTTAGGGGTATTGTCTTCGTTGCTTTTAGCTGCTTCTTTGTTGGCGTTGAGTAGCCACTGGTAATAGGCATCAAGGTCATAACCAAATTGCGTTACTTCGCCGTTATCAACGAGGTAATACTCATCAGCGGTATTTTTTAACATGTGACGGTCATGCGATACAGTAACCATTGCACCTTCAAAACCTTGTAGCGCCATTACTAGGGCATGGCGCATTTCTAAATCTAGGTGGTTAGTTGGCTCATCGAGTAACAGTAGATTTGGCTTTTGATACACTAACATGGCTAACACTAAGCGGGCCTTTTCACCGCCAGAAAACGGTGCAACAGGCTCAAGCGCTTTATCGCCAAAGAATGCAAAACCACCTAAAAAGTCGCGTAATGACTGCTCTGTTGCCTGCGGATTTAAGCGTTGTAAATGTGTTACTGCGCTAGCTTTTAGATCGAGTGACTCCAGCTGATGCTGCGCAAAGTAACCAATGTTTAAGCCCTGATGCTGAAATACTTCTCCAGCTTGTGGTTGTAATTCGCCAGCTAATAATTTGATTAATGTTGATTTACCTGCACCATTTCGGCCAAGCAGCGCAATACGGCTACCCGGAACTAGATTTAGCTTAATGCTATGCAAAATAGTGGTATCGCCGTAGCCAGCTTTAGCTTGGTCGAGCGTCATTAATGGATTTGGCAGGGCTGTAGGCTCAGCAAACTCAAAATCAAAGGGTGAATCAGCATGGGCTGGGGCCAACTTTTCCATGCGTTCTAAGGCTTTTACTCGGCTTTGTGCCTGCTTAGCCTTACTGGCTTTTGCTTTAAAACGCGTAATAAACTTTTCTAGATGAGCAATTTGTTCTTGCTGCTTTTCGAACATGGCTTGCTGTTGTAATAAACGCTCTGCTTTTTGTCGTTCGAATTGCGAGTAATTGCCTTTATAAACATTTATTTTTTGTGCGTCTATGTGCCAAATTTGGTCAACGACGGCATCTAAGAATTCGCGGTCATGAGAAATCAGTACTAGGGTGCCTGTGTAGGCACGTAAGAATCGTTCTAGCCAATAAACAGCATCGAGATCTAAGTGGTTGGTTGGCTCATCCAGCAGTAATAAATCGGCATCACGAATAAGTGCTTGTGCTAAGTTTAAACGCATACGCCAACCACCTGAAAAGGCACTCACCGGGTTGTCTATTTGCTCATTACTAAAACCTAAACCGTGTAATAGTTCGCCCGCTTTTGCTTCAATGCTGTAGCCTTGAATATGTTCTAGACCAATATGTGCTTTTGCTTGCGCATCACCATCGTTATTTTGCTCGGCTTCACGGAGTGCGATTCTTAATGTGTAGTACTCAGGGTGACCTTGTAATACGTAATCTATGGCGCTTATTTCAAGGGCTGGTGTTTCTTGTTTAACAGAGGCTATTGACCAATCTTTTGGTATTTGGCATTCACCAGCATCAAGCTGTAACTCAGACTTTAATAGCGCGAACAAGGTTGATTTACCACAACCATTAGCGCCCACAAGGCCAACCTTATGTTCTGGGAATAAGGTTGCAGAGGCACCTTTTAATAAGGCGTTGCCACCTCGTAGTAGCTCGATGTCTGAAATTTGGATCATGAAAGTTTACTTGCACTGCATAGATTAAATTTTGCTTATCATAACACGGATCACATTAGGCTTCGCAATCGTATCAAACAGAGAATTATTAGGCTAAAATAGCCGCCTACATGCCACGGGAGATCATTTATGAGACAAAAGAAACGCTTTATCGCCGGTGCATCATGCCCTGAGTGTAAAGCTATGGATACTATGATGCTATACAAAGAGCACGATGTTGAAAAAGTAGAATGCGTACAGTGTGGCCATAAAATGACGCAACCAGAGAAAGCGGTGCAAGCGTCAACCCGCCAGTTTGAGCAAGTAATAGGTGTATTTAAGCCGGGCGAATAACACCCGGCTTGTAACCCTCACATTAATAGTGTGGCGGAGGTGGCTCTTGCATCTGCGACATCAATGAAGGCTGTTGTGCTTCTTTGATTTTTTCTGCCAGCAACTCAGTCTGGCGTTTCATTTTTGCCAGCTGCTGTTGGTGTGCTTTAAGCTCATCATTCAATATTTCAATTGTTTCATCTTGAAAAGCGACTTTCGCTTCAAGTTCCATTAGACGATTTTCAATTGTGTTCATTCGATTCTCTTAAATTAAAACTTTCAGCAAATCCGCTGGAGCTTTCGGTTAATAACGCTTGGCTGTTATCAGTAAACGCAACATCTAACACCACGGCCGATTTTGGGCGACTTCCTTCACGAGGAATGACCTGCCACGTTTGTAACTTCTTACCTGAGTTTAGCTGCCATAATTCGACGAGTCTATTTGGTGACCCAGTTGCAATTAAACTCCCTTCTTCATTAAAGCGAGCGGCGGTAAAAATTTTCTGACGCGCAATATACTGCAGTTTGCTAACAAGATCACCTGTAGTCAGTTGCCATACATTTGCTTGCTTCATACTGTCTGCTGTAAATGCATAACGACCTTGTGGGTCAAGGGCAACTTGCGTGACGCGAGTTGGGTGATTAAAGCGGTGAATGACTTGCCCTGTCCGGGTATCCCAAAAGTAGGCCACATAGTCATTAGAACCACTAATGGCGAAATGGCCGTTAGGGGATAAATCAACAACATTTACTTTTTCTTGGTGACCAAGGAACTCTATACGACGTCCGGTCTCTAAGTTCAGGTATACAACAACACCATCGGCGCGACCATATAAAACACTCTGGCCTTGATTACTAATTGCGATATCTCTGATTGTTGAGGCGTGTATTTTGTAATAACCTGAGTTTTCACCTGTGGCGATGTCCCATACAGCAAAGGTTGATTTTTCTGCGGTAACAGCATGGCTGTTGTCATAGGAAATTGCCACGGTATGAACAAGGCTATCTTGGTTTTGCTGTTGGAACCATTGGTATTTTAATACGTGCTGTTGATTATCCCACAGCGCGACCCCATGGTGTATTGATGAGATTAAGCTGTATTTACCATCGTGTGAAAGTGCAGAGGCAAATGCTCCTTGTGCAGCATGCTCGTAGCGTGCTGTAGATTGCTCATGTTGTTCTGAGCAAGCAACAACCAAGCCAAGGCTCAGTAGATACAAAAAAGTACGAAATATCGACATATTACGGGTATTTCCCCTTAACTCTTAGTGATTGAGAGGTTAGACTAGGTCTCATGGAAGGCCTAGGTTGTTAGTCTAATCACTAGCTTATGCATTTGCATGACGTTTAGTTATTAGACAAGCAGCCTACCACGTAGGTCGTAACTCTTTAACTAGTAATAATACAATAATTGACAACTGCAAAGTGTGTCGGAGATATAAAATGAGAAAGACGATTAAATTGTCATTGATTGCAGCGTCAGTTTTAGCGCTTACAGCTTGTAATCAGGAAGCAAAAAAAGAGCAGCAAGCTGAGGTTAAACTAGAGACTGAAGCACAACAACAAGCATACGGTATTGGTGCATCTGTTGGTAACTTCTTAAACCAAGACCTAGCAGAAAAGAAAGAATTAGGTGTTGAGCTTGATGAAGCGCTACTTAAGCGCGGCTTTGAAGACGCACTTGCAGGTAATGCTAAGCTTGATGATGAAAAAATTCGTGAAGTGTTAACTGCGCTTGATCAAAGCATTCGCACTAAACAACAAGAAAAAGCGAAAGTAGAAGCTGAAAAGAGCAAAGCTGAAGGCGAAAAATTCTTAGCTGAAAACGCGAAGAAAGAAGGCGTTACAGTAACTGAGTCTGGCCTACAGTACGAAGTGATCACACAAGGTGAAGGTGAAAAGCCAGTAGCAACTGACGTTGTTAAAGTACACTACAAAGGTACTTTACTAGACGGCACTGAGTTTGATAGCTCTTACTCACGTAATGAACCAACTACGTTCCCACTTAACCGTGTGATCCCAGGTTGGACTGAAGGTTTACAATTAATGCCAGTTGGCTCTAAGTACAAGTTCACTATTCCATCTGAACTTGCATACGGTGAGCGTGATCTTGGTAAGATCCCAGCTAACTCAACGCTTGTTTTCGAAGTAGAATTACTTGAAATCCAAAGCGATGAAAAAGCAGTACCAGCTGAGTAATATTTAACTCAATAAAAAAGGGCCGAATGGCCCTTTTTTATGCGCGAATTGGTATTAACTAAATGCCGCTTCTGTCATTTTTAATGTGCCACCATCTGCATCAAGCTCAACCAAAGTGCCAACAGGCAAGATAAATTGGCGCTTAATATGGCCAATCATAGCCCCACGATAAGCAGGAATCCCCAGCGGTTTAATATAGTCTGCAAAAATATCATCTAGGGTTAATGAACCATAACCACGACCTGGCCTACAGTCATTACAATCGCCAAATACAAAGCCTGCAATCTTATCAAGTGCGCCCATAAGTTTTAGTGTGCTCATCATTCTGTCAATTCGATAGGGTGCTTCGTCGATATCTTCTAAAAATAAAATTGCGCCGTCAAAATCGGGTAAATAGCTTGATCCCGCAAGTGCGGTCAGTACCGTTAAATTACCTCCAATTAACTGTCCTGTAGCCTTTCCTGAAGTAATTGTTTGGGTCAGGTATTGTGTGTTAACGAGCTCATCATCGGCTTTCGGCAAATTTTGAAAATGCATTAGTTTACGGGCTTCGAACATGTCTTTAAATTGCGCTACATGAAACGGATTCCAATCACTCGATGCATTGGGACCATGAAAGCTGATCAGCCCTGCTTTAGAGAGTAACGCGTTATGCAATGCTGTAATATCCGAATAGCCCATTAGAGGTTTTGGGTTGTTACGGATCATTGCGTAGTCGAGTAAAGGTAAAATACGGGCAGCCCCTGAGCCGCCGCGTAAACACAAAATAGCATCAACATCGTTATCACTAAATAAACTGTTTAAATCACCGGCTCGCATCGCATCAGTGCCTGCTAAATGCCCTCGTCTTGCCAAAATGTTTGGTGCAAGCTTAGCTTTGTAACCCAGTGCCTCTATAACGCCTTGTGCTAATAAAATATCAGCGTGCGCAGCAGTGGCGGCAGAGGGGCTACATATGCCAATTGTGCCGCCTTTAGGAAGAGCTTTTGGCTTAATTAATGTTTGGGTACTGCTATTCTGAGCAGCCATTAAGGGAGCGGATGTTAGACTTGCGCCAGCGGCAAGGATTGAAAGTGACTTTAAAAATGACCGTTTGTTCATAGCGAACCTCATGTTTTTTATAATATGAGTATCGCATTGAAAGAATTATTTCAAATTTTTGTTACGAAATGGAATAGTTGATTCTTTTGGAGGATGAAGTTTTACCACCAATCAAGCCGTTTTTATACTTATATGGCGCAAGGTATTTATGGTTGGGTGCAAATTACTAGTACTTTCAGCAGAGAAATGCTTCTCTGCTGTCATCGCAAATTAGCTTGTATGATTCGAATAAAGGTTATCGATTAACTCATCTTCTAATTCAAAGCGTAACTCAAGTGCCTCACCTAATGTAGACAAGTCTTTATCAAACTCATCAAGTAAGTCATCTTTGTCAACTTCAGCATATTTATCATTAAAGTCGAGAGCGACGTCAGTTGTTTCTGAAATACGCGGGTAAAGAGCATTTGCTAGGTTTTGGCTTTCAGGGCCTTTCTCTTTGCAGGCTTTTGCGATGTCGTCATATATTTCAAAGTGACCAGCAGAAAGATAATCCATTAGAATTTGGCAAAAATTCTGAATTTGCAGTTGATCCGGTAGGGCGTGATCTTTCTTCTCGTACGGTGAAAAGCCAGCAATACGACAGAATAACACCAATAATTCTTGGCGCTCTGTTAGCCATTTGTCTATTACAGAGTGACTGCCACCCCATTTTTGTTGAGCTTTTTCCAAACGCGTCAGCATATTTCATCTCCTCGCTGAGTAGGTTTTCCTTTGTATATATAAAAAGGAAATATGACACAAAGATCAACTAAATTCTTAGTGTCTAATTGCAACAGATTGTAAAAGCCATCCTAAGCACGTAATTTTTTACAATGAAATTGCAACGCAACGACACCTGAGGCTAGCTTTTATGCTCTAACAGCAGTGTATGGGAAATAAATCAAAACTACTAGTGTTAATTTTGCATTACTTATCTAATGGGAGGAGGGGTTAATTTACTGATTCTAAAAAGAAAAAACCACCTATAAAGGTGGTTTAATTCTTTTTCTATGACTTGTTAAAACAAGCGTTCTTATTGTTATGGGAAGATTATTGTTCTTCTTGTTATAAGATTTTTATTGTTGTTATTGTTAACGCGGGATAAGTTATACCAAGCTTTTTGGTATGTTGCAAATTTATTAATGAAAAGTTTTAAAATTATTTTATTTTCGCTCAAAAAACGCACTATAGGCTTAGGCTGACCTAAAAAACATGATCTATATCTAGCCATGATTATCTATCCATAGTGAGACGTGTAATATGGTGGTACAATCTGCACAATTTCATTCAGTTCTAGGATTCTATACGCATGAGCGAATTAAAAAACGATCGTTATTTACGTGCACTACAAAAGCAACCTGTTGATGTCACACCGGTATGGATGATGCGCCAAGCTGGCCGTTATTTACCTGAGTACCGCGCTACACGTGCCCAAGCAGGCGACTTTATGAGTTTATGTAAAAATGCTGAACTTGCTTGTGAAGTAACGTTACAGCCATTACGTCGTTATCCGCTTGATGCTGCTATTCTATTCAGTGATATTTTAACTATTCCTGATGCTATGGGCTTAGGTCTTTACTTTGAAACAGGTGAAGGTCCGAAATTTGAACGTCCGATTTCTTCATTAGCAGATGTTAAAAAAATCCCAAATATCGATCCAACTGATGAGCTTGGTTATGTGATGAATGCGGTAAGTACGATTCGTCGCGAATTAAAAGGTGAAGTACCGCTAATTGGTTTCTCTGGTTCACCTTGGACACTTGCCACTTACATGGTTGAAGGTGGTAGCAGCAAAACATTCGGTAAAATCAAAAAAATGGCTTTTGCTGAGCCACAAACACTGCACTTACTACTTGATAAATTAGCTGACTCAGTCATTGACTATTTAAACGCGCAAGTTAAAGCGGGCGCGCAATCGTTAATGGTATTTGACTCATGGGGTGGTGTATTAAGCCCACGTGACTACAATGAGTTTTCATTACAGTACATGCACAAGATTGTTGATGGCTTAATTCGCGAACACGATGGTCGTAAAGTGCCAGTGACGTTATTTACTAAAAATGGTGGTCAGTGGATTGAAGCAATTGCAGCAACAGGCTGTGATGCAGTAGGTCTGGACTGGACTATTAACATCGGTGATGCAAAACGTCGTGTTGGCGATAAAGTAGCGCTGCAAGGCAACATGGACCCAGCAATGCTGCATGGCACGCCTGAGCGTATTCGCCAAGAAGTTGCCACTATCCTAGAAGACTTTGGTACAGGCTCTGGCCATGTATTTAATCTAGGTCATGGTATTACACCAGATGTTGATCCAGAAAACGCAGGTGTATTTATTAACGCCGTTCATGAGTTCAGCGGTAAATACCACAAATAAGCAACAGCTAATCGTAAAAAAGCCCGCATTAAGCGGGCTTTTTTATTTATTTAAACAAACGATTTAAACCATTTAATGCGGCTACGCGATAGGCTTCGGCCATGGTCGGGTAATTGAACGTGGTATTTACAAAGTAATCAATGTTATTGCCGCCGTTCTTTTGTTCCATAATTGCTTGCCCGATGTGAACAATTTCAGAGGCACGCTCACCGAAGCAATGCACACCAAGAACTTCTTTGGTATCAACATGGAATAGAATCTTTAAGCTACCTACCTCGGTGCCAGCTATTTGCGCACGCGCTAAATGCTTAAATTGAGCACGCCCTACCTCGTAAGGGATTTTCGCTGCAGTTAGCTCTTGCTCTGTTTTACCCACTGAGCTCATTTCAGGAATTGTATAAATACCCGCTGGAATATCAATGATCAGCTTCTCATCGCAATTACCACATGCAATCGCATCGGCAGCAATACGGCCTTGGTCAAATGCTGCACTTGCAAGGCTTGGGTAACCAATTACATCACCTACAGCATAAATGTTATCGACTTCTGTTTGGTATGTTTCATTCACTCTAAGCTGGCCACGACCATCCGCTTTTAGGCCCACAGCTTCAAGGTTTAATGTATCTGTATTACCAGTACGACCATTAGCAAATAAAATACAGTCAGCTTTTACTCGCTTGCCTGATTTTAAGTGCATCACCACACAATCATCACGGGTTTCTACTCTATCAAACTCTTCGTTATGACGAATAACAATGCCGCTATTCCAAAAGTGGTAGCTTAGTGCATCTGAGATTTCCGCATCCATAAAGGCAAGCAGGCGGTCGCGGGTATTCACTAGATCAACTTTTGCACCTAAACCTTTAAAGATAGAGGCGTACTCACAACCAATCACACCTGCACCATAAATTAGTACGCGATGAGGGTCATGCTCAAGGCCTAAAATTGTATCGCTGTCGTAAATGCGTGGGTGGGCAAAGTCTACACCAGGTGGACGGTAAGGGCGTGACCCCGTCGCAATGACAATTGTTTGTGCACTGATAGTTTCAAATGAACCGTCTAAGTGAGTTACCTTAATGGTGTGTTTATCAATAAACTCAGCATCGCCTTGATACATATGAATGCGGTTACGCTCATAAAAGCTGCTACGTAAATTAGATTGCTTTGAGATGACGTTACTTGCATGGTGCAAAATATCAGGGAAAGTTAAGCGGTTAGGACGCTCGCTGATATTAAATAGCGGGTTTGCTTTATACTCAATGTAACGGCTTACTGAGTGACGTAATGCTTTAGACGGGATAGTACCCCAGTGCACACAGCCGCCACCGACCGCTTCTTGACGCTCAATAACAGCCACTTTCTTGTTACTTTTAGACAGGTTCATGGCGGTACCTTCACCGCCAGGACCTGTGCCTATGATGATCGCATCATATTGATAAGATGGAGTATCTTTTTGCTTTACTTGTTGTTTGGCCACAGCCGCTCCTATGTTAACTAAAAGAGGCTTTTAACAACCTCGCATTTAGTGCAAGCCAAGCCTGCTTTTGGTTTTCCCAAGCGGCTTCAAGCTCGTGATATTGTGTCATTAATGCTGATTTTTCGCATTGTTTCATCATTTTGCTTTTCTTGATGTCTAACACGCGTTTTTGCAAAGCACAGAAATGCTGCAACTTCTTCAGCAATAAATCATATTCAGATTGTAGTAATGTAAGCTTATCTTGCGCTAAAGGCAATTTTGCAAGGCGAACTTGGGTTTTATTCATTAAGGTTTCGGCTTTGGCTTTTTCAATACGTTCCACAGGGGTGCGTTTTAGTTTTGAAGCCAGGCCTAGCGCTGCTAATGAGCGGATCATCCACTTCGTAGGATCATAGTGATACCACTTAATGCCATTGCGATAGTCACTAGCAAAAATATGGTGGAAGTTATGGTAGCCTTCACCGTAGGTGAATAATGCTAAAAAGCCATTATCACGTGCCGTGTTTTTTTCGGTGTAAGGGCGAGAACCCCAAATATGCGCAACTGAGTTAATGAAAAAAGTAAAGTGCTGGCTTAATACTAAACGCAGTAAACCGGCTAGTAATAACATACCCCATACATCGCCAAGCATTAAACCTAGCAATAAAGGAATACCAAAATTAGTCGCAATAACTAATTTCATATAATGACGATGTTGCCACATTACTACTTTATTTTTTTGTAAGTCACGGCAGTTGTTGTAGTTACTGTATTCTTCACCTTGATAATCGCGCAGCATCCAACCAATGTGGCTATACCAAAAGCCATTTGTTGCAGCGTAAGGGTCTTTGATTGGATCATCAACTTGACCATGGTGAATACGGTGATCGCTACTCCAGTGCAACGCACTGTTTTGTAATGCAAATGCGCCACCAAAGGCAAAAATCACTTCAATAACTGGGTGAACATCATATGCTTTGTGCGCCCATAAGCGGTGATAACCTGCAGTAATCGATAGTCCTGCATAAAACATACAGCCAACAAATGCGATCCAGTGTGTACTGGTAAAACCGTAAGTCAGACCATACCAAGGTACAAGAGTGATCGCGGCTAAAAATGTCAGGCTAAAAAAGAGGACGTTAGTCCAAATAATAGGTGGTTTTTTCATCTAAATTAATCTCGGCGTACAACTGTACGCTAAAATAGTATTTCAAACTCTTCGCGTCAAGTATTAGACTGTCTCATTAACCGAAAATCATTAAAAGTTCACGCTGGGAGTTTCCATGTCGGGTGTTAGGGCACAACAGAAACAAAAAACACGACAAGCACTAATTGAAGCTGCATTTAATCAACTAAGTGCAGATCATAGTTTTTCAAACCTAAGCTTACGTGAAGTTGCCCGTGAAGCAGGGATAGCGCCAACCTCTTTTTATCGCCACTTTAAAGATATGAATGAACTTGGTTTAACCATGGTTGATGAAGCCGGATTAACGTTACGTCAACTAATGCGTCAAGCTCGTCGCCGAATCGCCAGTGGTGGCAGCGTTATAAGTACTTCCATAGTGACTTTTATGGAGTTTATAGATAATTCAAGTAACCAATTTAGGCTGTTATTACGTGAGCGCTCTGGCACTTCAAAAGCATTTCGTGCTGCAGTAGCACGCGAAATTAAACACTTTATTTTAGAGCTTGCCCATTATCTTGAAAGCGAAACTCCTTGCGATGCGACTCATGCTTATATTCAAGCAGAAGCCATGGTTACGCTCGTTTTTAATGCAGGTGCTGAAGCGTTAGATATCGAAGGCCAGCAACGTGAAGAATTAGTAGAGCGACTGATCTGGCAATTACGTTATATTGCCCGCGGTGCAACTTTGTATGTACGTGATAACCATCAATCTTAAAAGTTAATCTAAACAATACAGTGATTGCTGAACGAATATTTAAACGCCGTTCTCATTAGTTTTGGATATTATATTCATTTTTAATGATTCTTTAGGTTTGTTTTTTCTATTTTGTGTAAATAAAAATGTGATTTTTGAAAAAATTATGCTTGCAAGCTGGTTTTTTGAATGTTAAAAATACAGCTCACTGAACACACATTTAGATAAATACAATGCAAATGATTCGTTTAATTACATTAAAACTAAACCTCTTACTGCTTAAATCAGTGAGCGGGGCTTAGTGTATTTGCATTTGTAGAACATTAAAAAACCCCGCAAACGCGGGGTTTTTTTTATCTCGCTAATGGGTCATTGGGAACGAGGACAGTTTTATGAAAGATAAGGTTTGGATTTTTGACACAACGTTACGTGATGGTGAGCAAGCATTAAAAGCAAGCCTAACCGAAGACGACAAAATTCAACTTGCGCATACCATTAGCCGCTTAAATGTGGATGTAATGGAAGTAGGTTTTCCGGTATCAAGCCCGGCGGATTTTCGCTCAGTACAGCGAATTGCGACTGAAGTGAAAGGGCCTATTATTTGTGGTTTAGCTCGCGCTGTAGCAAAAGACATAGAAGCCTGTGGTGAAGCACTTCGCCCGGCAGAGCAAGGCCGTATCCATACTTTTATTGCAACCAGCCCATTACACCTTGAGCACAAATTACGTATGAGCTTAGACGATGCAACAGCGATGGCTGTTAAGTCGATTAAACTTGCGCGTAACTACACGGATGACGTTGAATTTTCGTGTGAAGATGCAGGCCGCACACCGCATTGGGATTTATGCCGTATCGTTGAAAGTGCTATTGATGCGGGTGCATCAACTATCAACTTACCTGACACCGTAGGTTATGTAACGCCAGACGAATACGCTGCGATGATCCATCACTTAATGAACAATGTGCCAAATATCGACAAGGCGCGTTTAAGTGTGCATTGCCATAACGATTTAGGCTTAGCGGTTGCTAACTCAATTGCTGCGGTACAAGCCGGTGCTCGCCAAATCGAATGTACTATTAATGGTATTGGTGAGCGTGCAGGTAACTGCTCGCTTGAAGAAGTGGCGATGATCATGAAGATGCGTGAAGACCACTTAAAAGTGCATACTGATATTCGCAGTGAAGAAATTTACCGTGCTTCGCGCCAAGTCGCGAAGATTTGTAATATGCCAGTGCAGCCAAACAAAGCAATTGTTGGTGAAAATGCCTTTGCACACAGCTCAGGGATCCACCAAGACGGCGTATTAAAAGCGCAAAACACTTACGAAATTATGTCGCCAGAAAGTGTCGGTGTACCAAATAACCAATTAAACATGACCTCGCGTTCAGGTCGTCATGTTATTGAGCATCGTTTAGAAGAGTTAGGCTATCAAAAATCTGATTATGATATGGATAGCTTGTATGAAAGTTTCTTAGCATTAGCAGACCAAAAAGGCACTGTGTATGACTACGACTTAGAAGCGATGATTTACTTTAATCAAATCAAAGATAAAGACGAGAAGTACCAACTTGAGTTTGTTAACTCTACGTCTAACTCGCAATCAGTGGCGAGCTCAACAATCGGCATGACAATTGATGGCGAGTCTAAGCAAGAGGCCGCAACGGGTAATGGTCCTGTTGAAGCATCATTCTTAGCAATTGAGCGCTTAACGGGTATGTCGGTCGAAATGATTGAATACAACCTAGAAGCAACAGGCCAAGGTGCCAGCTCACTGGGGCAAGTGAATATTATCGCTAAATACGATGGTCGCCCTTATCACGGCGCGGGCATTGCAGCGGATGTGGTTGAAGCGTCAGTACGCGCCATGATCCGCGTTTATAACTTAATTTATCGTGCACAAAAAGTGTCTGATTTAAAACAACAGAGGAAAGCAGGATGAGTCAATCGAATTACAGTATCGCAGTATTAGCAGGCGACGGGATTGGTCCAGAAGTTATGGCAGCAGCAGAAACCGTCTTGGATGCTGTGAGCGAAAAATTTGGTTTTACTTTGACTCGTCATCACCACGCGATTGGTGGTGCTGCCATTGATGAGTTTGGTCAGGCACTGCCGCAAAGCACTCTTAGTGCTTGTGAAAATGCCGATGCGATTTTATTTGGTTCGGTAGGTGGTCCTAAGTGGGAAAACTTACCACCGAACGAGCAACCTGAACGAGCTTCGTTGTTGCCACTTCGTAAGCATTTTGGTTTGTTCTGTAATTTACGCCCAGCACAATTATTACCAGCACTAAGTGCTGCATCACCACTGCGTGCAGATATCAGTGCACAAGGCTTTGATATCTTGTGTGTTCGCGAGCTAACCGGTGGTATTTATTTCGGTGAAAAAGGCCGCAGTGGCGAAGGGGAGCAAGAAGCCGCTTTCGATACCCAAACATACTCACGTAAAGAAATTGAGCGCATCGCCCGCTTTGCATTTGAAGCCGCTAAGCTGCGTAGCAATCACGTTACTTCGGTTGATAAAGCGAATGTGTTAGCGTCAAGTGTACTTTGGCGTGAAGTGGTCACTGAAGTGAGTAAAGACTACCCAGAAGTGAGCCTTGACTACATTTATGTTGATAACGCGGCGATGCAATTAGTAAAACAGCCAAGCCAGTTTGATGTACTACTTTGCGATAACTTATTTGGCGACATTTTGTCTGATGAGTGCGCGATGATCACAGGTTCTATGGGCTTATTACCATCAGCAAGTTTGAATCAGTCTGGCTTTGGTTTATATGAGCCAGCTGGTGGCTCAGCACCAGATATCGCTGGTAAAGGGGTGGCAAACCCTATCGCACAAATTTTAAGTGCTGCGCTTATGCTGCGCTACTCACTAGGGCAAGATGAAGCGGCTCGTACCATTGAAAAAGCGGTAGCAGAAGCAGTTGAAGCCGGTGTTGGTACGCCAGATATCTACCCAAATGCAGGGTATACCACCAGTGATGTTGCTGCGGCAATTGTGGCACGTATTTAATTAAAAATTGTTTGCGCTGAGCTCGTCACTCAGCGTAACTAAAATGAGGGAATAGCAAGTGGCCCAAACCTTATACGATAAAATCTGGCAAGCTCATGTAGTCGCCAGCATTAATGATCAAACCGATTTACTTTATATCGACCGTCACCTAGTTCATGAAGTTACATCGCCGCAAGCCTTTGCTGGTTTACGTGAGAAAAACCGCAAAGTACGTTGCCCAGAAAAAACCTTTGCGACCATGGACCATAACGTTTCAACAAAAAGCCGCTCATTAGATGCTGCGAGTGAAGTGTCGAAAAATCAATTAATGGCACTGGATGCAAACTGTAAAGAGTTTGGTATTCAACTTTATGATTTAAATTCGATTAATCAAGGTATTGTGCATGTAATGGGGCCTGAGCAGGGCATTACTTTACCGGGCACAACCATAGTGTGTGGTGATAGCCATACCTCTACTCATGGTGCATTTGGTGCACTAGCGCACGGTATAGGTACTTCAGAAGTTGAGCACGTTCTTGCAACTCAAACGCTACAGCAGAAAAAAGCCAAGTCGTTAAAAATTCAAATAAATGGTCGCCTACGTCCAACTGTTACTGCTAAAGATTTAATCATGGCGGTGATCGGTAAATTAGGCACTGCGGGTGGAACTGGCTATGTTGCTGAATTTTGTGGTGAAGGAATCGAAGCGCTGTCTATGGAAGCGCGCATGACGCTATGTAATATGAGTATTGAAATGGGCGCAAAAGCGGGGTTAATCGCACCAGATCAAACAACTTATGATTATTTAAAAGGTCGCCCATTCGCACCACAAGGTGCTGACTTTGATAGTGCCGTTGCCTACTGGCAAACACTAAAAACTGATGATGGCGCAGAGTTTGATCATGTTGTTGAATTGGAGGCTGCTGACATTCAACCGCAAATTACTTGGGGTACCAGCCCTGAGCAAGTGATTGGCGTAGATGAATGCATTCCTGATCCTGAGCAAGAACCAGATCTAATCAAAGCTGATGCAATTCGTAGCGCACTAAAATATATGGGCTTAAAAGCGGGTGATAAATTATCTTCAGCGACTGTTGATACCGTATTTATTGGCTCATGTACAAATAGCCGTATTGAAGATTTACGTGCTGCCGCGCAGATTGTAGAAGGCAAGCAAGTTGCAGCGGGTGTTGAAGCTCTGATTGTTCCAGGTTCTGGCCTTGTTAAAAAACAAGCCGAAGACGAAGGCCTTGCTGATATCTTCAAAGCGGCTGGTTTTGAATGGCGTGAGCCGGGTTGTTCAATGTGCTTAGCAATGAATGATGACAGATTAGAAGCTGGTAAACGCTGTGCATCTACTTCAAATCGTAACTTTGAAGGTCGCCAAGGTCGCGGTGGACGCACGCACTTAGTGAGCCCAGCAATGGCTGCGGCAGCGGCTATTCATGGTCGTTTTGTTGATATCAGAGGAGAAGCCTAATGAGCGTATTTTTTAGTGGCTTAATGGCCCCGTTAGATAAAAACAATGTTGATACTGACCAAATAATTCCAAAGCAGTTTTTAACGTCGACCAGCCGTGATGGCTTTGATGCGGCGCTTTTTTACGATTGGCGTTATTTAGATAACGGCGAGCCAAATCCTGAGTTTATTTTGAACCGTCCTTGTTACCAAGGTGCGCAAATTCTTTTAACTCGCGACAACTTTGGTTGTGGTTCATCGCGCGAGCACGCGCCATGGGCATTAAAGCAATATGGTTTTGAAGTGATCTTAGCGGAAAGCTTTGCCGATATTTTCTTTAATAACTGCGGCAATAATCAAATGCTTGCTATCGCATTACCGGCACAAACACTTGAGCAATTATTTGTACTGAGTGAACAGCATGATGATATTCATATTGAAGTTGATTTAGAAAACCAACAACTTCGTAGCGATAAGTTTGACACTATTCACTTTGATATTCGCCATGATATTAAAGAGCGCTTATTAAGCGGCTTAGACTTTATCGGTGTGACTGAAACACTTAACAGTCAAATCGATGCCTTTGAGCAGCAACTTAAAGCTGAGCGTCCTTGGCAATAAGTAGGTTTTACATGTGGAACTTAAACGCGGCGAGAGCCGCGTTTTTATTTTTGGGAACATTTTAGCCAATAACTATGTAAGGTTATGATTGATAGAAGCTTTGCTTTTGGTGATTGGCACTCTTTATTAGTCTTGTAGTCAAAATAAAATAATTCAGCTGTTTAAATTGTCTGTGTTATTTCTGCAAATGATACTCATGTATCTAAATCTTTTAAGAATTAATGGTTTAGTTGTTTTGTATGAGCGCACTCATTTTTAGTAGTTGTTTTATATTGCAATTTGTTGGCGCTATATGAGCGTGCTCACCAGATGGTTTTAGGTTGTTTAGCTAATTTATTTCCTTTCTGCTTAGGGGCAGGCTAGGCTAGCGACATTATAATTTAAATAAAGGAACACACCATGAAATACTTAGTGGCATCGATACTCGTAGCAGCATCATCAGTAGCGGCTGCACGACCTGCGCCGTTAGTGTCAATTCCAAGCCATGACGGCTTTTTTGAAAACATTGCGGCCCATTGCGGTAAAGCTTACGAAGGTAAAGTGAGCGTTGATAACGCTGCTGGCCCTAGTTCGTTTGCGGGCAAAAAGTTAGTAATGCATGTACGTCGTTGTAACGAGCGTGAGTTACAAGTGCCATTTCATGTGGGTGATGATGCATCTCGTACTTGGATCATCACAAAAACGGGCAGTGGACTTAGTTTAAAGCATGATCATCGCCATAAAGATGGCAGCGATGACAAATCAACCATGTATGGTGGTCATACCCTTGATGCGGGGTTTGCTAATGCGCAGTCATTCCCGGCTGATCAATATTCAAAAGAATTGTTTGCAAGCCAAGGTATTCCCCAATCAATGGGTAACACGTGGCAAATGTATATTTATCCAAAGCAATTTACGTATCGCTTAGTACGTGAAGGACGTGAGTTTCGCGTTGATTTTGACTTAACTAAACCTATCACGCCGCCAAGCGCACCATGGGGATATGAAGACTAGTACTATTTAGCTTCGTCTTCACATTGCAAAACAACCGTTAAAGGTGGCTGATAGGCACGTGGTTTAGTTGGAAAACGTTCATACTCCTGCACCCCATCAGTCACTCTTAACATAAACGGTTCATCTTTACAGAGCCGACTTGCGTGACGTAATAAAAAAACGCTTTGGTTTTTGAAGTGTGCGTAATCATCCGATTGAATTTCTAGATGATAGCGGCCATCTGCTAGTTTGGTTTGATAGTAGTGCACCTTTTCGTCGAAATCGTAGAGCTTTTCTGTTTCGTCTTTTGCTGCGTGCGCATTACTGCAAACCACTAACATTAAAAAGGCGCTAATTAATAGTGCTGGTGTACTTCTCACTTCACTCATAAACACTTAACTCCATGTGATTAAAACCTTGTTTCATAATGATGTTGAACCTGAATTAGCATCCATAGTCAAACTAAGGTAACGTAATGTCTTATACGTAGTCTAACACCCATAGGGGACAAATGTGATGCTCAACAAAATAAAACAACTTTTTTCAACTATGAGTGAGTCGCAATCTAGTATCAGTGAGCATGATCTCAAAACTGCTGTTGCTGCGCTGTTAATTGAGGTTATGCGTGCCGATGATGAATTACAGGATGATGAGCAACAGACCCTGAATGAGACCTTAAAAAAATATTTTTCTTTAACGGATGAAGCTGTTGAAGAGCTTATTGATGGTGCTTCACAAAGCTTAGATGACGCTATTGATTACTTTCAGTTTTCTAAGCAAATTAATGCTCAGTGCAGTGCCGAGCAACGTATTGATATTATCGAGCTGTTGTGGCGTTTGGCCTACGCTGATGGCAATTTAGATAAGCATGAGGAAATGGTTATTCGCCGCGTCGCAAGCTTACTGTATGTTACCCATGAAGACTTTATCGCTGCTAAGCTAGCAGCGACAAAGCTAAGCTAGGGCTATTAAATCAGGCTTACTTATTTAATTTGCTCGCTACGCTGACAAGTTGCTGGGCAAGGCTAGCAACTTTTTCGGCTGTATCAGCATCGCTGATGCGGCCTTGCTCATCTAATTTAGTGTGGATAGCAGCCACTGCGAGTTGATCGGCAAGCACTAAACTACCAATACCCGATAGAATATCACGTACGTGATTTAAACCACGTAAGCCACCTAAACCACCCGGCGAAGCTGCATAAAGTGCTGTAACTTTATTGCGAAATGCAGGTACTGCACCTTGCTCTGTACGAGATGCCCAATCGATTGCGTTTTTAAGTGGCGCTGTAATTGAGCCATTATATTCTGGGCTTGCTAGTAAAATGCCATCAGCTGCGCGAAGCTTATCTTTTAATAATTGTGCGCCAGCAGGTGTACCTTGCGCTTCAATATCTTCATCAAATAAAGGTAAGTCTAAATCACTTAATTTAATCACTTCTACTTCAGCACCACTTTCGAGGGCGAAGCGTGCAGCTTCATTAATCAGTTTTTGATTAAAGCTGTCTTTACGTAGGCTGCCTGCTAGGGCAATAATTTTTGGTGCTGTCATGATGGCTTCCTTTTTTAAGCTTCACTGTTGATATGCTCACTTTAGCAAAAAACAGCTTGCAGAAAAGCCAAATAAACGCAAAACTTATGTGCGTATATGCACACTAGGAGCCGTTATGGCGATTCAAT
Source organism: Pseudoalteromonas sp. OFAV1 (assembly GCF_021532595.1). NCBI lineage: Bacteria > Pseudomonadati > Pseudomonadota > Gammaproteobacteria > Alteromonadales > Pseudoalteromonadaceae > Pseudoalteromonas > Pseudoalteromonas sp. OFAV1. The sequence goes on along the minus strand of NZ_JAKGBG010000011.1, from coordinate 97,976 downwards.
TTGATGATTGGCAAGATGTAAAAGTCGCTTACGAGGTGGCAAGACTCGGCACGTTAACCGCAGCTGCTGAATCATTGGGTGTTCATCACAGCACAGTGCTCAGAAGAATCAACAATTTAGAAGATAACCTTGATGCGCGGTTATTTCACCGTCATGCTCGGGGTTATACAGTGACAGAAATTGGCGCTAAGTTGTTTGCCACTGCAAAATCGATTAACGCTGAACTTGAAAAGCTTCATAACGATATTGTTGCTGCTGATAGCCAATTGCGAGGCAGTTTATTATTAACTACGGTCAGTGGTTTTATTGATGTGCTGAGCGATGTCTGTGAGCAGTTTCAAAGTTTGCACCCGCAAGTGCAACTCGAAGTTATTCTTGATCAAAACCGTTTACGTCTTGACCACGGTCAAGCGCATATTGCTGTGCGAGCGGGCCCTCGCCCTGATGAAGGTGACTATATTGCCCAGCATTTAGCTGAGCTTTCATCAGGATTTTATGCTTCTAAGAGCTATATTGAAAAGTATGGTATGCCAAAAAACCTTCAGCAGTTGCAGCAGCATAGTTTTGTATCTGGGGTGGCTGGCTATAACGGTAAAGTACCTTATTTTGCATGGGTAGATCAGCACATTGAGCCGGCGCAAATTAAGTTAAGGGTGTCTGAAACATCAGAAGCAACACGGGCGATTGTCAGAGGCTTAGGAATTGGTGGTCTACAGCATGAAGTGGCAAGCCAATACCCTGATTTGTTGCCAGTACTTCCTAAAGAACTGAACTGGCCAACAGACCTTTGGCTGGTGACACATCACTTGGTGCATCGCACAGCCAAAGTACAAGCATTTAGTCAGCTTTTAAAAGCGTATTTTAAAGCGTTAAAAGCTTAAACAGACTTTTTAACGCTAATGCCTAGCCGTTTGGCTAGGCGCACAAGGTTGGCTCTATCAACGCTTAAGCTGCGTGCTGTGGCTGCCCAGTTGAGGTTGTGTAGTTCAAGCTGTTGCATAATCAACTGATAACTAAACGCATCGGTTGCCTCTTTCAGCGATAAGCGAGCGGTTTTTTGTTCGTTAACTGTAACAGGGCTTGGTGTAGCAACCGCTGTTTTAGCAATATCACAATGCTCAGGCTCAATAGTGACAATGCTTTGTTGCCATTGCTGTTGCTTGGCTTTGAGTGCTGCGCGGCTGATCACATGTTCAAGCTCTCTCACATTGCCCGGCCAATTATATTGGCGCAGCAGTAATTGTGTATCGCTACTTAGCTTAAGTTGTTTAATTCCTAGTTTTTTAGACGTTTGTTCAACAAAAAAGCCTGCCAGTAAAATAACATCGTTGTCGCGCTCTTTTAATGGTGCAACATGCAATGGGTAGACGCTTAATCGATGATAAAGGTCTGCACGAAAGCGCCCCGCAGCGACTTCTTGTTTTAAGTTTCGGTTGGTTGCTGCAATCACTCTAACATCGACATAACGGCTTTGGTCTTCTCCCACCGTTTGTACTTCACCACTTTGTAAAACGCGCAATAACTTACTTTGCATCGCAAGCGGAAGCTCGCCGATTTCATCTAAAAATAGCGTGCCGCCATCGGCAAGTTGAAACTTACCCTGGCGCGCAGTATGTGCGCCAGTAAACGCGCCTTTACTATGACCAAAAAATTCACTTTCGGCTAAGTTCTCTGGTAATGATGCGCAGTTTAAGTGGATCAACGGCATGTCACGGCGTTTTGAGTTTAAATGGATATTGCGCGCAACGAGTTCTTTACCGACGCCTGTGTCGCCTTGTATTAATACACTAAATTCTGAGGCAGCTACGAGCTGGATATCATTTTTAAGCGTCTGCATTGCTTGGCTATTACCAATAATTTCGACACCTTCTCGTGTTAGCGCTTCAAGATTAAGCTGTTGTGCAACTTGATGGCTGTGTTGTGCGTGTTGCATAAGATGCTGCAAGGTTAGGGCATGCTCAACATAGCCTGCTGCTAGCTGTTTTAGTTGATTGAGCTCGTTCACTGCTAAAGCGTCAAAGGCATGTTCATCTAAACTATCAAAGGTTAAAACACCCAATAGTTCGTTGTTATCTTTGCTGCTCAGCAGCGGCACGCCCATGCAGGCATGAACAGGAAAGTCTCCATGCTGGCTTTGTAATAAACCATCGTAGGGGTCGGGTAGGCCACAATCTTTGGCAAATTTTAACGGCTCACTGCCACGGCATATTTCAAATAAGCGAGGATGCTCTGCTATTTTAAAGCGCCTTCCTAACGTATCGTCCGACAATCCATGCTGGGCTACGGGCTTTAACACATCACCTTGTTTCAATAACAAGGCAACGGCATCACATTCAAGCCAATCATTAATGCAACTCAACAAATAACTGAAATTGTGATCAACGCTGCTTGCTGTGGTAAGGGCAAGAGCAACATCAAGAAGGGATTTTTTGAGCGCCATGTCAATTTGACCTGAATGTGTGTTTTTGATGTTTTTAATGGTGTGTCATTTTGACTTTTTTATCAAGTGTCAAAGTTTAATTACTTGATATTTAATGGTTTTTATTTCTGGCTTGAACTGTGCAATAGCTAGGGAAATTAAACCCTGAGAGCACTAATGAAAGTCATTAATTTAACTGAACCTATGCCAGCTAAAATCAAATTTTATCAACTCAGCCAGTGGCCGTTATGGGCATTAGCATTTCGGCCTTTTTTCTTGGCAGCGGGTGCCTTAGCTGTGTTTGCAATGATTTACTGGTTTTTAGTCTTAGCGGGTTATGCACAGTGGCACCTAACAATGCCCGCAACACTTTGGCATGCCCACGAAATGCTGTTTGGCTTTGCAGGCGTGGTTGCCATGGGCTTTTTGCTCACCGCCGCACAAACATGGACAGGTGTGGCGAGTGTAAGTGGCATAAAGCTCTGTTTGCTAAGCATAATTTGGCTTACTGCACGACTTAGTTTTTTTATTGATATTGCAGGGTACGAGCAGCTAAACCTTTATATTGTAAGTGCATTACAACTCGTTTGGTGGCTGGCTGGAATTATTATTCTAGCTGACATGCTGATACAGGCGAAAAGCCGCCATAACTATTTATTTATTGTCATCGCATCTTTGCTCTGTGCACTCAATGTGATTTTTTTGAGTTTAGTTGTGCTTAATAAAATGTCGCTGGCACTGGGGGTTGTTGATACTGGCGTACTTATCATGACGCTGCTGGTTGGTGTTGTCGCTGGGCGAGTTGTGCCATTTTTTACCGCGCGCGGTCTTAACTTAAGTGAACAAGTTAGAATCCCCAAGCTCGATAAATTAGTCCTATTTAGCTCATTGTTTGCCATTGCATGGTTCTTTATGAGTCAGCTATTTTTTAGCGCAATGAGTACTGGTTGGGTTTTTGCTTGGCTTGCTTGTTTACATGGTGCTCGGTGTGTTGTGTGGTGGCATAAAGGGATTTTAAAAGTGCCTTTGCTATGGTCATTACACTTGGCTTATTGGACTTTATCGGTTGGTTTTGTGCTTATCGCGCTCAGTTATTTCAGCCCTATTATCTTATTCAAAGACGCGCTTCATCTGATCACTGTTGGCACCATCGGTTTAATGATCATCGCCATGATGGTACGTGTCTCTCATGGTCACACAGGGCGCATATTACAAGCCCCTGCGTTTATTAGTTTGGCATTTTTACTCATTGCGTTAGCTGCCATTGTACGTTCGTTACTTCCCGTTTATTTAGGTCATCACCTTGCATGGCAGTTAAGTGCGTTGCTTTGGATTGCTGGCTTTAGCTTATTTTTATTTCATTGTGCGCCCATTTTAGTCAATCGTCGTGTTGATGGTCGCCGCGGTTAATCTCTCCAATAGGAAAAACTATGTTATCTGAAAAAACGATCCAGATTGTTAAAAGTACTTTACCTTTGCTTGCACAAGCAGGCCCTCAAGTGACTGAGTATTTTTATGATCGTATGTTTAGCTACAACCCAGAGCTTAAAAATATTTTTAATATGACACATCAGCAATCGGGCACTCAGCAATTCGCGTTGTTTAATGCTTTGGCGGCCTATGCTGCAAATATTGATAACTTGGCAGTGTTAAAAGGAGCGCTTGCGCGCATTAATCACAAACACACCAGCTATCATATTTTGCCAGAGCATTACCCTATTGTTGGTGGGCATTTGATTGCGACTTTAAAAGAGTTACTGCCTGAGCAATTTACCCCTGAGGTCGAGTACGCATGGCGTGAAGCTTATTCTTTATTAGCGGATGTATGTATCACCGAAGAGATGGCGTTATACCAAACGACCAAAAAGGCGCCGGGAGGATGGTTTGGTACCCGTACTTTCACTATTACAGAAAAACGGATGGAATCAGCGCAAATATGTAGTTTTACATTAACACCTGTCGATGCAAAACCTGTTGTGGCGTATTTACCGGGCCAATATTTAGGGATAAAAGTAACGCCAGTAAACAGCGACTTAACTCAAGTTAGGCAATACTCATTGTCGCAACAAAGTAACGGTCGAAATTATCGAATTAGCGTGAAAAAAGAAGGCTTAGTATCTAATTACTTACATAGCTTAGCAGAGGGAGATGAGGTAGAGATTTACCCACCTGCTGGAGACTTTGTGCTTCGCGAAATTGATTTTCCTGTCGTGTTGATTTCGGCAGGTGTTGGTCAAACCCCAATGATGGCCATGCTCGAGACATTATTAAGTAATCAACATAACCAGCCAATTCATTACCTGCATGCTTGTGACAGTGAGACGCAGTTTGCCTTTAAAGAGTATTTATTAAAACAACAGCAAGCGCACGCTTCATTACATTGTGTTACTTGGTTTAAAGATGGCAAGGGGGGAGATTTTGCGGGTTTGATGGATGTAAATCACATTGCTGCTAGCTTACCAATTAGTAAAGGTGATTTTTACCTGTGTGGTCCAATCGCATTTATGGCAATGATAAAAGAGCAGCTACTTAGTTTAGGGGTTGCAAGTGAGCGAATCCATTATGAGGTGTTTGGCCCTCATCAACAGTTATAAATCAACGAAAGGCGCAGTGTGTTACTGCGCCTTTATTGTCTATTCTGTTTCACATTCTACATTAGGTAGTGGTACTCGCAGCTCTTTTTTTGGGTAATAGAGCAAACACTGTTCACCCATTTTTTGCAGCACAAATTTTTCTGAAGGGATACTATGCGCCCCCATAATTGGCAATCCATCTGGCCCTTTATTTGTCCCATGATCTATCAATAGTTCAGCACTTTTAGTAAACACGTTATCAGCTAAAGTAACTAATGGGCCCCCTTTAGCTGATTGAATCGCTTGTTGTATTTCAGTGATTACGCCAGGATTTACGCGCGTTAACGTGGCGTTTTGTGGCTCCTCTGCTTGGGTGCTTTTGCAGCCCGTTAAACTCACTAATAGTGCGCAAGTGAAAAGTGCTTTATTGTTCATTGTTGTCGTCCTTAGCCGGTGATGGACGTGTTAAGTCCATGTTTTCCTTATAAAGCGGTTGTTTATAAGAAAGTGGGATTCCACTGGCTTGTTCTGCTTGAGAGGCAAAGCTTGGTTGTTTGATGCTATTTGTTTGTACAACAATAGGACAGCTGCCATTCTCAATATGATGTATTGCTGTTGAAAATAAGCGTTCTTGTGTATCACCTAGTTTGTTATCAAAATCATCAGCAACTACGCAGCCTTTAACATCTGCATCAAACTGAGGTGAAGGAGTTGGTTTAAAACCGTCAGCATATTCCCCAAAGCCTTTATCATTAGCTCCAGAGAATTGGATAGTGTAGTAAGTGGTGGCGCAATTATGAGTGGGTGTAAAGCCATAAGGCTTGCCGCAGGTCGTATCACCAATAAGTACGACTTCTGCATCTATACCTTTTAAACCATTTATAAACGCTTCTGACGCAGAACAAGTTCCTGCTGTACTTAGTACATATACTTTAGATAAGTTGAGATCAGGAAGTCGGCTATTGGTTGTTTGAAATGTAGAGTAATCTATTTCACGGTCAATAAATGGGTAAGGAGCCTCTTGTGGTTGCTTGTCGTTTTTGATGGTTTGATAGTAGTAATAGTCATCAGTATTAGCTGGGCCGGCAACCATGTAAGCAAGCTGAGATGATAACGCTAATAAGCCGCCACCATTATACCTAAAGTCAATTACTAGCTCGTCAATGTTATCGCTTTTAAACTTGTTAACAGCGCTTATCAGCTCTGGTTGAGCAATACTAATAAAACTATTAAATTGCATATAGCCGACTTTTGTACCATTGGCGGTAGTGATGGTATTAACATTCTGAACAGGTGTTTGCGCGATATTGCCGGCTACAAGTGTGAATGATTTTTCACTGCCATCATTACTGCGCACAACAAAGTTATGCGAATCACCCGCTGTTGGTCCAAAAAGCGCTTCATTTAAAATATCTACGCCTTCTTGGGTATTAGTGTTAATACTAACGCCGTCGACCATTAAAATAGTATCACCGCGCTGTAATCCGACATTTTTAGCTGGTGAATCATCTTCTAAATAAGCAATACGTAATTCACGAGGGGGGACATTGCTTAAAAATGCCCAGTTAATACCGTAGCCAGAAACCACGCCTGATTGTGCTTCTTTATAGTACTCTTCGGTTGGGCGACTGAAGTGGAAGTTATCTTTATATGCCCCTGAGTCAGTTGTTTGATATGTTTTTAATTGCGCAAAATAAGCGGCGACAGAGTTGAAGTTGTCTGGGTCGTTATCTTCAATCTCATCGTACCAAAGGTAAGTTTCATCACTCCATGAACGTAACCACATTTTTTCTGTAAACTCACTGCCAGCAGTATCTGGGTAAGGCCTATTATTATTGTAAGGGTCATTGCCTGTTCGAGGAACCGCACATTGGTTTTTAAATTCACTTGATGGGGCGAAAACTCCTGCCGTCCAAGATGGCTCAGAAGTTGTTGGCGGTGGCGGATTAGTTGTACTATCAGACGAGCCACTTCCTCCTCCGCATCCTGTTAAAGAGAAGCCAGACACTGCCAAAAACACCGCTAGGGCAAGTTTATTACAATTAAACATATGAATTACTTTCCTGTAAATATTTGCTTAAAACGTATCAATAACTATAGCCCATAGCAATAGATAGCCGCCCCTTTTTTATGAACATTATTGCTCTAAACTAGAGTGCTTTACGGTCATTTACTTGAGCCACTTCAAGTCGTTGCCATGCCTCGAATAGCTGTCGTTGTTTATCTGAAATTTTTAATCCGTAGGTTTGCTGCATGTAGAAATAGGCATCAGCGATACGTTTTCGTGCATAAATAGGAGGCTCAAACACCCGTTGCTTAAAATCTATTTTAATAGGACAAGCACCGTATTTAGGACTATGGGATGTGACCATTCCATAGCGAAAATTAGAGCGATCAGCGTTGATTTCACCTATTGCAGGTGCCAGATTATTGATATCAGCTTCCATTTTTCGGAACTTTTCGCTGACTTTTCGGCAATTTTTGCGTCCGCCGTTCTGCCAACATTGTAACTGATGGCCAAATTCCCACGCAGGTACTATGTGCTCCCACTCAATTCGTTTTGCGCGAACATTTTCTTTGCCTGAACGTGTCATTGCATTTCGAGGTATATAGCCGCATCCATTAGGATCTGGTACGAGTTTCTTACCTTGGCGTTTTATGTCACATCCACAGTAAAGGCTTTTACTATTGTCTGGTAGGGTTTTTATTAAGTGCTTTTTGGCACTAGAAAAGCTTGAAAATTGCTCTGCATTTACAGAGAAATTGATTATTAAACAAAGGGTAAAGTAGAGAAATAAACGCATATCCATCACATCAGTGAACTACAGGAAAGCTCATTTTAGAGTGACTATTCTAAAAGGAAAAGTTTTTCAACTCAGCTATAGTTGTTAGGCCGTTTTCATTAAAGGAATTACTACTATGTTACTAGGTGCTTTTTCTGTGAGTTTAAATGTAAAAGATATCCATGCCTCTAAGCTGTTTTATGAAAAGCTGGGTTTTAAAGAGTTTGCCGGCGAAATAGAGCAGCATTGGCTAATTATGAAAAACGGTGAACATTTAATTGGTTTGTTTCAAGGAATGTTTGATAAAACCATGCTGACCTTTAACCCCGGTTGGGATCAAAATGCTAAAACGTTGGCTGAGTTTGCTACTTTTGAGCAATTAGCTCTGCATTTTCAGCAGCAAGGTTTAGCAATACAAAAGGCCGGTGAAGCGAGCTTTATTATCACCGACCCAGATGGCAATCCTATTTTGATAGACCAACACGTGTAGCTGGTTTTTTACGCTTTATACGAACGTTTTGCAGTAACAAAACAATTCCGGTAATACAAAACAGCACGCTGGTGGCTGAGAAGCTGATAAGCAGTGGGTTATTAAAGTTTTCTCGCTCGTCGTAATCCATAATATGCAGCATCCAGAAAAAGTCGAAAATACGCCACAGGGTGCTGCGCACAGTGATGACTTTACCGTTTTGGCTGTCTAAATATATGGTTGTCGCAAGCCAATCATCGAAACGAACTTGCCATATGTTTTGTTTATGGGCAGCTTCGCGGGGTCCTTGTTTTAATTGCTGTACTTGCAAAACATTGGCATCAATCAGTAAGTGTGCTTTGGCGTTCGCGATAATTTCAGCCTCACTGGGTTTTGCCATGGGAGCTCCAGTATGACCATTAAAGCTGACAGTGCTTTGCTCAGTAGTAACTTCAATGATTGGTGCATTTAAAAAGTGACTATAGTTAATCGCTTTTATTTGTTGAAATTGGGCGGTTATCCGATCAACTGATGCTGTGTAATCAGCCATCATAAATGGATTATCTAAACTGCGTTTTGCTAAATGTTTACCATGGACTTTTTCGAGGGGGAGTGAACTCATTACTAAGCCTCCCGATAGCCATAGAAGTAGCTGAATGGCTAGCAGATAGCCAAGCCATTTATGCCCTTTGCGAGCATATTTGAACATGCGTTTATTCATCATTACTCCGTTATTATTGTTGTATGGGAGCTATTTTAGGTTGTTTAACTGTATTGCCAATGCGGCATAATGTCGCATTAACTGTATTCTAGATTTGGTATATATACAAAACTGAGTTAAAGTTTCAGTCGATATCAATAGAGGGTAAAAACGAGAGTATGTCGGAAATTCAATTTTTAAATGTGGATCTGGAGCTTGAATCAAAGCACGATATTAGTGCACTTGTTGCTGATTTAAAGAAAAATGCCATGGTTTTACATTACGACCAAGATGAATACCGTCAACTAGCGCGTATTGAGGCTGCTGCTGATATCAGTACACCAGACAAAGCGATTAATCAGTTGTGTGAATTAATTGAATCGTGTTCACGAAATGCTCTTAAGCAGTGGTTGTCGTGCTCTAAACGTACATTTGATATTGGCTTTGAATCAGGCGTTTCACCAAAATGTTTTAATCAAGCCCTGCATGCTGATACCTTGTTGCGTATTTCAGCGATTGGCGCAGGGGTTGAAATTACGATTTATCCAGTCGAAAAATAGCCTGAGCTTAGCGCTCTACAACAGCTGCGGTCATTCTTGATACGCAGCAAAGCTCTCCTGCGGCATTGGTAATTTTAATATCCCACACTGAAGTGCGCTTACCTAAATGAAGAGGCTTTGCTGTGGCCGTTAATACACCCTTACGAGATGCTTTCATATGGTTGGCATTAATTTCTTGGCCAACAGCATAAAATTTATTGAAATCAACCACAAAGTTAGCCGCATAGCTTGCCACTGTCTCGGCTAACACAACGTTCGCTCCGCCATGTACCATGCCCATAGGGTTATGATGCTCAGGAATGGCAGGCATAGTCGCCACTAAATAATCATCACCAATTTCAGTCACCTCAATGCCCATGGTTTTCATTAAAGTACCTTGCCCGGTGATCCCTTGCTCTAAACTTTTACAAAGCTCTAGTGTGATTGGTTGATGCCAAATACTCATTGTATTTCCTTGCGTGCAAATTAAAAATAATACCTTATGGCATCTTTATACCTGGTTCAATGTTAGTTTTGTAGCAATATGATGGCGTTAATTTAAATTTGCGATTTTCAGATAACTGTATATACTCACAGTTAAATGTACTGTATGGAAAACCAGTTGTATGCGCCCATTAACAAAACGCCAATCGCAAATTTTAGAACTAATTAAAGTCTTTATTAAAGATACAGGCATGCCACCTACGCGTGCTGAAATAGCTCAAACATTGGGTTTTAAAAGTGCCAATGCTGCCGAAGAGCATCTAAAAGCACTGGCAAAAAAAGGCATGATCAAAATGAAGCGTGGGGCGAGTCGTGGTATTCAATTAATTGAAGAAGACGAACCTGAGCAATTAGGTTTACCTTTAATTGGACGAGTTGCAGCGGGTGAGCCCATTTTGGCGCAAGAACATGTTGAAAGTCATTGTCAGGTTGATCCTTCACTATTTAAACCTGCGGCTGACTTTTTACTGCGTGTAAATGGTATGAGTATGAAAGACATTGGCATCATGGATGGTGATTTACTCGCAGTACATAGAACGCAAGTTGCTGAAAATGGTCAGGTTGTTGTTGCTCGTGTTGATGAAGATGTAACTGTTAAGCGTCTTGAAAAAGCTGGGCGTAAAGTATTTTTACATGCTGAAAACGAAGAATTTTCGCCAATTGAAGTTGATCTTGAGCATGAATCTTTCAATATTGAAGGGTTAGCGGTGGGTGTTATTCGTAATGCCGACTGGATGTAACTGTTTCTAAAATAGTGCACCAAATTGCTGTAATTTGGTGCGTTGCTTGTTTTTTATTATTTAGCATCGATTTGTAAACCCTTACTCCTTGTATAAAGCCTTATATGGCGCAGTTTTTTACTCTCACTCTGCCTCTCATTTTAAAATAACGCGCTGATTATAGTTGTTATTTTTGCACCAAAATAAACATTTATTACTACTAAAACTTGCTTATTGCTCATTTTTTAACTAATTGGTTAATACAGTGTATTAACACCTGATTAATAAAAATACACTCAAATGTGCTAGGTGTTAAACATAGGGTTGGTATCATCGCTGGGTCAAAATGATACGTAGTCGCTCTGAACAATAAAAAAAACGAATGGGCACCTTGTTGTATCGCCTTTTCGCTTTGCGTCTTGCAATAGCATTAAAAGGAGCCGTCACATGGGTAAACTGCGTTATGCCTTGTGGCTTATATTACTCGCACCTGTGCAGTTAGCATTGGCAAATAGCCAATTTAATATGCGTAAAGGGGTGACTGATATAAGTAATAGTGTTTATGAATTACACATGACGATATTTATTATCTGTTGTGTGATAGGCATCATCGTTTTTGCGGTGATGTTTTGGGCTTTGATCCATCATCGAAAGTCGAAAGGAGCCAAGCCTGCGCAATTCCACGAAAGTACCAAGGTTGAAATTCTTTGGACTGCCATACCATTTGTGATCTTAATCGCCATGGCAATTCCAGCTACAAAAACACTGATAGCGATGGAAGATGCTTCTAAAGCCGATATTACAATTAAAGTAACGGGCTCACAGTGGAAATGGCATTACGAGTACATGGGCGAGGAAATTGCTTATTACTCAATTCTATCTACTCCAAAAGACCAAATAGATAACCAAGCTGACAAAACAGAACATTACTTACTTGAGGTTGATAAGCCTTTAGTACTTCCTATCAATAAAAAAGTTCGTTTTCTAATGACCTCAGATGATGTTATTCACTCATGGTGGGTGCCTGACTTTGCGGTTAAAAAAGATGCAAACCCGGGTTTTATCAATGAGGCATGGACACGCATAAATGAGCCAGGCATCTACCGGGGTCAGTGTGCTGAGTTGTGTGGTAAAGATCATGGTTTCATGCCTGTTGTTGTGCAAGCGTTGCCTGAAGACGAATTTGCTAACTGGCTAGCAGAGGCTAAGCAAGAAAAGGCCAATGCTGCAGCAGCTGATGCGGCTTTATTAGATCAAACATTACCGAAAGAAGAATTAATGGTTCTTGGGGAGCAAGTTTATATGGCAAGTTGTGCGGCTTGTCATCAGCCTACAGGAATGGGCTTGCCGGGAGTGTTTCCTGCTCTTAAGGGGAGTCCAATTGTGCTTGGAGATGTAAAAGACCACATCGACATCGTATTACATGGTAAGCCGGGTACAGCGATGCAAGCATTTGATAAACAGCTTTCAATTAAGCAACTTGCTGCGGTTATCACATATAAGCGAAATGCATGGGGTAACGACACAGGCGATGTGATTCAACCAAGTCAAATTCAAGCAGCTATCGATGCAGCAACGGAGGCGAAAGAATGAGCAACGTTATTAATGAACAAGCCACTGAGCATGCGCATCATGACCATCATCCTGCAAAAGGTTTCAAACGTTGGCTTTACACCACCAATCATAAAGATATTGGCAGTTTATACCTGATATTTTCGCTCACTATGTTTTTAATTGGTGGCGCGATGGCAATGGTGATCCGCGCTGAATTGTTTCAACCTGGTTTACAACTAGTCGATCCACACTTTTTTAACCAAATGACCACAGTGCATGGTTTGATAATGGTATTTGGTGCGGTAATGCCGGCATTTACAGGGCTTGCTAACTGGATGGTGCCTATGATGATCGGTGCACCCGATATGGCGCTACCACGGATGAATAACTGGAGTTTTTGGATTTTACCATTCGCGTTTTTAATCTTGTTGGCTTCGTTACTTATGCCAGGAGGTGGCCCTGCATTTGGTTGGACTTTTTATGCACCACTTTCAACGACCTATAGTAACGATAATACAGCCTTGTTTGTATTTGCTGTACATATCATGGGTATTAGTTCAATTATGGGGGCGATTAACGTTATTGTGACTATCGTTAATATGCGAGCGCCCGGCATGACATGGATGAAGTTACCACTGTTTGTGTGGACTTGGCTTATTACGGCATTTTTGTTGATTGCTGTGATGCCTGTTTTAGCAGGGGCGGTCACTATGGTGTTGACCGATAAATACTTTGCAACCAGCTTTTTTGATGCGGCGGGGGGCGGTGACCCTGTGATGTTCCAGCACATCTTTTGGTTTTTCGGTCACCCTGAAGTGTACATCATGATTTTGCCGGCATTTGGTATTATTTCAACCATCGTGCCGACCTTCTCACGCAAGAAGTTATTTGGCTACGCTTCTATGGTGTATGCGACCTCGTCGATTGCACTTTTGAGCTTTATTGTATGGGCACACCACATGTTCACCACAGGGATGCCTGTCGCCGGTGAGCTGTTCTTCATGTATGCAACCATGCTCATTTCGGTACCAACTGGGGTTAAAGTGTTTAACTGGGTTGCAACCATGTGGCGAGGCTCAATTAGCTTTGAAATTCCGATGATGTTTGCCATTGCCTTTATTGTGCTGTTCACCTTAGGTGGGTTCTCTGGCTTGATGCTGGCGATTACACCGGCAGATTTCCAGTATCACGATACTTACTTTGTAGTTGCGCATTTCCATTATGTATTAGTGACAGGGGCTGTGTTCTCAATTATGGCAGGAGCCTACTACTGGCTACCTAAATGGACTGGCAACATGTACAACGAAACACTTGCGAAATGGCATTTCTGGCTATCGCTGATCAGTGTCAACGTGTTGTTCTTCCCTATGCACTTTGTTGGCCTTGCGGGTATGCCGCGCCGTATTCCTGATTACGCCCTTCAATTTGCTGACTTTAACGCCATTATCAGTATTGGTGGTTTTGCCTTCGGTTTATCACAGCTACTGTTCGTGCTTGTTGTTTTTAAATGCGCACGAGGCGGCGAAAAAGCACCTGCTAAGGTATGGGACGGTGCAGAAGGTTTAGAGTGGGAAGTTGATTCGCCCGCACCGTATCACACCTTTGAAACACCGCCGGAGATCAAATAATGAACCATGCACCTTTGCTCAAAAAGCTGTTGTTAGCATGCTTAGGTATGTTTGCATTCGCCTTTGCATTGGTGCCACTTTACGATGTGTTTTGTGATGTCACAGGTTTAAATGGTAAGCCATCACTCGAACAAGCAAAAGAGAGTGAAACGGTAAGCATAGACCGTCAAGTTGATGTGAGTTTTACAACGCATGCGCAAAGTGGTGCGCCTTTTGATGTGCAATCAGCTCAGTACAGTGTGGTTGTTCAACCAGGAGCGATGCGAGAAGTAAAGTTTACAGCAAAAAACACCAGTAATAACGACAAAGTGATGCAGGCTATTCCGTCTGTATCACCGGGAAAAGCAGCAAAATACTTACATAAAATCGCGTGTTTTTGTTTTGATCAACAACCACTAAAAGCGGGCGAAGAAGTTGAGTTTACCTTGTTGTTTTATGTTGATACGGAATTACCCGACGATGTAGAAGAGCTGACATTGTCCTATACCGTGTTTGATATTAGCGGGCAAGTTGTGGCTAAAAACGATTAAGCCGCCAAGCTAATTGCTAATTGGGAGCAAACAAAATGAGTCAAAATTACGAAAAATATTATGTTCCGGCCCAGAGCCCATGGCCAATAGTTGGTGCGATTGCAATGTTCTTAATTGCTGTCGGGGCAGGCCTGACAGTGATGCAAGTGAGCGCAGAAGCTAGCAGTGGTCAATATGTGTTGTATTTAGGCATTGCGATACTATGTTACATGCTGTTTAGCTGGTTTAAAAACGTCATCGAAGAATCACACAGTGGTTTATATTCAGCGCAAATGGATCGTTCATTTAGACAAGGAATGAGCTGGTTTATTTTTTCTGAAGTTATGTTTTTTATGGCATTTTTTGGTGCTCTGTTTTATGCCCGTATGATTTCAGTACCTTGGCTTGGTGGTGCTGGAAATAATGCCATGACCAATGAGGTACTCTGGCCAACGTTTGAAGCAGTATGGCCGTTGTTAACTACGCCTGCAGGTGATACAACTCAAGCAATGGGGTGGCAAGGTCTACCTCTTATTAATACGCTCATCCTACTCACCTCATCAGTCACTATCCACTTTGCTCACGTTGCAATGGAAAACAATAAGCGGGGTGCTTTAAAAGCATTTTTATCACTTACCGTGCTATTAGGCGCAATCTTTCTGGGTTTGCAAGTGTATGAATATATGCATGCATACCAAGATTTAGGTTTAACACTGGATGCTGGCGTTTATGGAAATACCTTCTTTTTATTGACGGGTTTTCATGGCATGCATGTGACGCTTGGGACCATTATTTTATTTGTCGTACTGCTAAGAATTTTTAAAGGCCACTTTACGAGCGAAAAGCATTTTGCATTTCAAGCGGCTGCTTGGTATTGGCACTTTGTAGATGTGGTGTGGTTGTGTTTATTTGTATTTGTGTACGTGCTGTAGCTTTGTGAAGCGGCGACGGGTTGGTGTGAATAAAACCCAATTTCATTGCGGCAATAATGAGGAGCAGCACAATACCTGAAAACAGCACCCGACGACCTAAGTAATGCGACATGGGTTTCGAGTGCTCTTTTGCTGACATCATCACAAACAGCGCTCTAAATAGGTTGAACAGAATATAAAGTAATAACAAAACAATAATGATTTTAATCATATTAGGTATTCCAAATGCAGTTAATTTTATGGCGTAAACAAAAGCTTAGCTCAATTATCGCAATTTGCGTTGTGGTTATTGCAGTGCTTATTTGTTTACGACTAAGTGTTTGGCAATACCAGCGAGGCGAGCAAAAACAGCAGCAACTAAGCCAGTTAGCCGTTTCGAAAGAGCAAGGAGTTTTGAGCTGGCAAGAGCTGCAAAATTTACCTAGAGAGCTGAATAAAACGGGCTTGCAAGTCAAGGTCTCTGGCGAGGTAAATAAACAGCAGTACTGGTTACTTGATAATCAAATTTATCAGGGGCAAGTGGGCTATGACTTACTTGTCGCGATGACAATTGCAGGTGAAACCGCACCTTTAATCGTTAACTTTGGTTGGCTAAAAGCTCCAACAAACCGTAACCAGTTGCCAACCGTCGTGTGGCCAGAATCAACAAGGCTTACGGCCACAGTGCAATTGAAACAAGGCAACTTACAAGGTTTTACACTTGCCGATGATATTGGTGCAGAGCAAGGCTGGCCCAAGCGCATTCAAGGCATCGATTTAGCAATTTTTAGTGCTCAATTAGCAAAGCCCTTACAAGGCTTTATTGGTTATCGCAATGAAGCAGATGGTATAGCAACCCCGCATTATCAGAGTGTTGTGATGGGACCAGATAAACATTACGCCTATGCCGTGCAGTGGTTATTAATTGGCTTGGCTTGTGTGGTTATTGCTTATTTTGCGATGAGAAGGAGAGGTTATGAAAATAAACCCGCTTAGTTTATTCGTTTTATGCTGCTTTGTGCCGCTGGCACTTGCTTATGCAGCATTAAAGCTTGAGTGGTTACCGAGTGGTTCGAGTAATCATGGTGAGCTTTTAAGGGAGGAAGTGAAACTAGCTGATTGGCAACAAGGCGAGCCTAAACAATGGACTATTGCGCTCAATTATCCAAAAGAGTGCAGTGAAGTGTGTGAAAACCAATTAGCAAGTTTAGACAACCTCTACGTCGCTTTAGGGAAAAATCAGCAAAAAGTAGATGTGGCGGTACTGACGAATCAACAGCAGGTATCGGCTAATTGGCGTCAATTAGCAGTAAGTCCAGCGCTCAAAGCGGGAGACTTATATTTGGTTGATCACATGGGCTTGGTGGTTTTGCATTACCCCTATACGGCTGAGCCCGAACAAAACAGACTTATTCAAAAAGGCTTACTTAAAGATTTAAAAAAACTACTTAACTATGCGCGTTCAAGTTAAACCTCATTAAGGGGATAAAGATGTATAAAAATTATAAATATTTAGTCTTAATTACGGTTTTCTTTTCTATTTTGGTTGTTGGGCTCGGTGCTTATACACGGCTTAGTGATGCAGGGCTTGGTTGTCCTGATTGGCCAGGGTGCTATGGGTTTTTGACTGTACCAAAACATGAAACTGCTCTGTTACATGTTGAACAAAACTACCCTGATATGATGTTTGAGGCAGCAAAAGCCTGGAAAGAGATGATCCATCGCTATTTTGCTGGTGCCCTTGGTCTACTGATTCTAGCTTTGTTTGTTTTTGCATGGTTAAAACGTCAATATCCAAATACGCCAGTTAAACTGCCATTAGCGCTATTACTGCTGGTGATTTTCCAGGCTGCATTAGGCATGTGGACAGTCACCATGAATTTACAACCCTTGGTCGTAATGGGGCATTTGCTAGGCGGCTTTAGTATTCTATCCTTGCTTTTTCTTCTTTATTTACGGCTAACAACAAAGCCGATTGCAGGAGGTGATGCAGGAGCAAGACCATATTATCGCTTAGCGCTTGTTGGTTTAGTGGTTTTGGTTTTACAAATCGCATTAGGCGGTTGGTTGGCTGCAAACTATGCAGCTCCTCATTGTAATGGCTTACCTTTATGTAGCTACGGACAACCGTTTTCGTTAAAGAGTGTGTTTCAGCTTCCACTTGAACATAGCACTTACGAGTATGGTGTGCTGTCACAACAGGCTCGTATGTCGATTCACTTACTGCATCGCATTTGGGCGTTAGTCACTTGTGTGGTGCTAGCGCTTATTATGTGGCGTATATATTCACAGAGTTTTTCCAGAAAAATTAAGCATTGTACAGTAACAGTATTAGTCGCCTTATTGTGCCAAATCTGTCTCGGCCTTGCTGTTGTGCATTGGCACTTTCCATTAAGTGTAGCGCTTGCTCATAACCTGATGGCTGCACTGTTATTGTTGAGCATGGTACGTCTGTGCTTTCATTTAAAAGCAAGAACTTAGGAGGCTATTATGGCGATATTATTAAGCACAGAGAAGTCGTTAATCAGTCAATCAACAGAGCGATTGAAGGATTATCTTGCCATTAGTAAGTTTAAAGTTGTTGCTATGCTTGTTTTAACTGCATGGGTCGGTTTAGCGCTTGCGCCTGATGTGGGGCGAGGGTTGTTTGTTCAATTAGCCAGTTTGCTTGGAATTGGCCTGTTATCTGCGGCAGCAGCGGTGATAAATCATGTTGTAGATAGTGAAATAGATAGCAAAATGGCGCGAACCCGTCATCGCCCTGTTGCTAAAGGACGTTTAAGTAAGCAGCATGCGCTGAGTTTTGCTGCGATAATTGGCTCACTTGGTTTCACTATGCTCATAGTCTGGGCAAATACATTAACTGCCGTGCTAACTTTATTTGCACTGGTTGGTTATGCCTTTATTTATACCTCTTTTTTAAAGCGAGCAACACCGCAGAATATTGTGATTGGTGGCTTAGCTGGCGCGATGCCACCGTTATTGGGCTGGGTGTCTGAAACAGGTCACATGGCAGCAGCGCCTTGGCTGTTGGTAATGATTATTTTTACTTGGACACCGCCGCACTTTTGGGCACTCGCGATTGCTCGAAAAAGCGATTATGAACGGGCAAAAATTCCAATGCTGCCTGTGACTCATGGTATTGAATTTTGTAAAACCTGCGTTGTAGCTTATTCAATATTGTTAGCCTTGGTCTGCGTATTACCATACTTGATTGGAATGTCGGGAGTAATTTACTTACTTGCGGCATGTGGCTTGAATACGGTGTTTATTTACAAAGCGCTGAAATTAAAAATTGCCCCTAAAGATGACACCGCAATGGATTTATTTCGTTTTTCAATTGTCCATTTAATGCTACTCTTCATCGCCTTATTTATTGATAAATGGTTAGTTTTATGATTCGAATAGGCGCTTTTTTGTGTTTGAGTGCGGTATTGTTTTTAACCGGTTGTGGTAAAAGCAACACCGCTCCTGAGGTCGAAGCACTGGTGTATGAGCAAGCAAAGCCGATTAGTCCGTTTTTATTAACCGATCAACATGGTGAGCCCGCTGATAACAGCCAGTTTATGGGACATTGGAATTTAGTCTTTTTAGGCTACACCAGTTGCCCAGATATTTGCCCAATGACATTGGCAAAGTTAACAGCAGTACAAAAGCAGTTAAGCCAAGATTACCAAGTGCAAGTGTGGTTTGTAGCTGTTGATCCAAAGCGCGATACCACTGAAAAACGAAAAGCCTATATTGATTACTTTAACCCTGAGTTTCTTGCTGTATCAGGCCCCCATAAGCAACTTTTCCCCTTTGTTAGGGAGCTTGGCTTAATTTACGCAATTAATGATAGTGATGAGCAGGAATATGCCGTTGACCACAGTGCCTCTGTGGTGATGGTTGATGCAAACGGCGCCGTTCGGGCTATTTTTAAGCCTGAGTTTAAGGCTGGTAGTGTGCCATTAATCAACGCCACGACATTGACTGAAGAGTTCCGAAAAATTGCAGATTATTACGTAAATTGATTTTTTTAATATTTTGTAAAAGTTTGCTCGAAAGAAAAGCTTTATTTTTTGCAATAAATGTCTAAGCTACTAAAAAATTTTACTATTTTTTGATTCAAATTATGGCATTTTCATTAACTAGGACTAAGCTTTTGTTATGAGTTGCTTTGAACGGGGAAAGTATTAAGAATGTTAAAGCTCCCTACAGAATTAGCTATTACTCAGGTCGAGTCATTACATCAAGATTTACTGCATGAATTATCTGCAAACGATGATATCTGTCTTGATATTAGTGAGGTTACTCGGGCTGACACGGCGTCGGTTCAGCTGTTATGTGCGTTACAAAAACATTTACTCTCTGTGCATCATAAAATTATATGGGTGGGCGAGAGCGAGCCATTGCAGCAGGCAATAAATAGTTTGGGTTTAGGCCATTATCTTGTGCTTGAAAATGCCAATTAAGAGGTTTATATGAAAAGAATTTTAGCAGTTGATGATTCAGCATCTATGCGCCAAATGGTTGGCTTTACGCTTAAAAAGGCAGGGTTTGATGTAACGGAAGCAAAAGATGGCAGTGAGGCATTAAGTATTGCCAAACAGCAAGGTTTTGATGCTGTTATTTCCGACGTTAACATGCCGGTAATGGATGGTATTACACTGATTCGCGAGTTACGCAGCTTACCTAACTATAAGTTTACGCCATTGCTAATGCTCACCACTGAGTCAGGTTTAGACAAAAAAACAGAAGGTAAAGCAGCGGGTGCTACTGGGTGGATTGTTAAACCTTTTAACCCAGAGCAATTGTTAGCGGTATTGAAAAAAGTGATTCGCTAACAATAGGAGCGAGGCATGAGTATAGATCTAAGCCAATTTTTTGAAGTGTTCTTCGAAGAAAGCTTTGAAGGACTTGATGCGATGGAAGCTGAGTTATTAAACTTGGTTCCCGGCGAAGAAGATCAGGAAACTATAAATACCATTTTCCGTGCCGCGCATTCAATTAAAGGAGGTAGTGGTACTTTTGGTTTTAGTGCTGTTGCAGATTTTACTCATGTCCTAGAAACTCTGTTAGATCAAATACGTGAAGGTACACGAGACTTAACAGCGGAACATGTTAATTTACTCCTAAAGTCAGTCGATTGTTTACGTGCATTACTCAGAGCCTTACAAGCTGAACAACAACCTGATTTAGCGGAAGCGGATGAACTTCGAATAAAATTTGAAGAAATCCTTGGTATGCGTGCAGCGAGTCAGGCATCGGAACAAGTCGAAGAAACAGTTGCCGAAAGCAGCTTTAATACTTACCAAATCGACTTTAAACCCCATCATCATTTATTCAAAACGGGTAATGAACCTCTTTATATGATCAGCGAGTTAGCTGAACTTGGTGAGCTTGAAACACATGCTTTTCAAGATGGTATTCCCGACATTACTAATTACGCACCAGAAGATTGCTTTTTAGCCTGGCGATTCTTCTTAACCACAGACAAAGAGCAAAGCAGTATTGAAGAAATCTTTGAGTGGGTCGAAGATGATGCCGATATCTCTATTACACTGTGTGGGGGTTTGTTTGGTGCTGAGGTAGAGCCATCATCAGCAAGTGAGCCGGCAAAGGAAACGAACACCAACACAGTTGAACCGATTGCTAAAGCAAGTACTGATGCTAAAAAAGCGGCGCCAGTAAAAACGGCGACCGCAAATGCAGAGTCAACGTCTATACGGGTTGGTATCGACAAAGTTGATTCACTCATCAATATGGTGGGTGAGTTAGTTATCACACAAGCTATGTTAAGCCAGCTTGGTGAGCAGGAGATAACCGAAGCAACGATCGCCTCGTTGCAAGAAGGTTTGGCTCAATTGGCACATAACACACGTGATTTACAAGAAAACGTCATGCGTATTCGCATGTTACCGATTAGTTTTGTATTTAGTCGCTTTCCGCGCTTGGTTCGAGATATCTCACAAAAGCTTGATAAACAGGTTGAATTGAAATTACTTGGTGAACAAACCGAGCTTGATAAAACAGTGATGGAAAAGCTGTCTGATCCTATGGTCCACCTCGTAAGAAACTCTCTTGATCATGGCTTAGAAACCGTAGATAAACGTGTTGCGGCAGGTAAGGATCCTGTTGGTACCGTGACACTTAATGCGTTTCATCAAGGTGGTAATATTGTGATTGAGATTATGGATGATGGACAAGGCCTAAATACTACCAAAATACGTGAAAAAGCGATTAAAAATGGTCTGATCTCAGAATCAGATGATTTATCTGACAATGAAGTTAATGAGCTTATATTTTTACCTGGCTTTTCCACCGCAGATCAAGTGAGTGATTTGTCTGGCCGTGGTGTGGGTATGGATGTTGTACGTCGCAATATTGAAGCACTGAGTGGCTCTGTTGAAGTGTCATCTGCCCCAGGTGTTGGTTCAACCTTCACAATTCGCTTGCCATTGACGTTAGCAATTCTCGATGGGCAATTAGTACGTGTTGCCGAGCACACTTATATTATTCCACTGATTTCGATTATCGAGTCACTGCAAATAGATATCACAAAAGTTAGCCGAGTTGGGAAAGATCTCGACGTATTGCGCTTACGTGATGAATACATTCCTATTTTACGGTTGTACAACATATTTAATCACCAAGGAGCGATTGAAACGTTGGATAAGACCTTGCTGGTGGTTGTAGAAAGCGATAACCAAAAAGTGGGCTTGTTAGTTGATGACTTATTGTCGCAACAACAAGTCGTTATAAAAAGTTTAGAGGCTAATTATCAAAAAGTAGATGGTGTCTCAGGGGCAACAATTTTGGGCGATGGTCGAGTTTCATTAATTGTAGATATTAGTGGCTTAATTAAATTGTCAGGACTGAGAAAACCTGGCAGCCAAGAATTAATCATCGAGTCAAAAGCGAATTTGGAGGCATCATGATAGCACAGCACGATGACCTGCATAACAAGCTTAATTTAGAACAAAATCAAGATGTAAAACAGTTTCTAACTTTCTTTATGGCTGAAGAAGAGTACGGAGTTGATATTTTAACGGTGCAAGAAATTCGCAGTTGGGAAGAGATCACTGTAATCCCTAACTCCCCAGATTTTGTTAAAGGGGTAATCAATTTGCGCGGCACCATAGTGCCTATTATCGATTTGCGACTTCGCTTTGGTATTCCAGCCATTGAGTATGGGCCATTGACTGTTGTTATTGTTTTAAAAGTAAAGTTAGAAAACGCGAGTAAAATTATGGGCATCGTTGTCGATGCTGTTTCGGATGTCTATAGCATTGCTGAGCATGAAGCTAAAGCGGTGCCGCATTTGTCAGACTCAGATAATGCGCAATATGTTGCGGGTTTGGTCAATGTGGGTGAGAAAATGGTTGCGCTATTGGACCTACAAAAAACAATGGACATTTAACTGGGTAGATTAACAAGAAGGTGAAGGGTATGGGTTGGTTTAGCAGTCCTAAAAATGTTGAGTCGAGCAATGATTTAATTGTTACGGCACTAAACAAGTCGCTTGCAGTAATTGAATTTCAGCCGACAGGATCGATTATCACAGCCAATGCTAATTTTTTAAGCGTAATGGGCTATCGACTTGAAGAAATTCAGGGACAACATCATGCTATATTTGTCGCTGATGATGAATCAAAAAGCCCTGAGTACCAGCAGTTTTGGCAGCGCTTACGAAACGGTGAATTTATTTCTGACGAATTCAAACGTTTTGGTAAAGGTGGCAAAGAAATCTGGATTCAAGCCACATATAACCCGATTATTGATGGTAACGGCAATGTCATCAAAGTCATCAAATTTGCAACCGATATCTCCGCACAGAAAGAGTTAGAAAAACAATCGAAACGTGATGCTGATCTGTCTAATGCATTACGAGTATGCCAAGCGAATGTGATGATTGCCGATAACGATCTAAAAATTATATTCGTGAATGAGCAAGTAAAACAAATGCTACAAGCACGCGAGTCGACCTTACAGACAGTGCTGCCAAGCTTTTCAGTGGCTAACTTAATCGGTACATGTGTTGACGATTTTCATAAACAGCCAAGCCATCAACGTGAGTTATTGAAATCATTAAAAGAACCTTATAAAACAACGTTACGTTTGGCTGGTCTTATTTTTAGCCTGATTGCAACGCCTTGGTTAAGTGCATCAGGTAAGCGTTTAGGAACAATTGTTGAATGGCAAGATATCACTGATCGAGTGAATAAA
The DNA here is from genome assembly GCF_021532595.1 of Pseudoalteromonas sp. OFAV1. Taxonomy (NCBI): domain Bacteria; kingdom Pseudomonadati; phylum Pseudomonadota; class Gammaproteobacteria; order Alteromonadales; family Pseudoalteromonadaceae; genus Pseudoalteromonas; species Pseudoalteromonas sp. OFAV1. The sequence continues at coordinate 74,460 of NZ_JAKGBG010000011.1, read as the reverse complement.
GCCGAAGCTGAAAAACGTGAAGCGGAAGAGAATTTGCGCGTACGTCGTGCACTTGACCGTGTAGCTACTAACACTATGATTGCAGACTCTGGGAATAACATCATTTATATGAACGAGGCCGTTCTTAATATGATGAAAATCGCAGAAAGTGATTTACGGAAAGACTTGCCGAATTTCAACAGCAATAATTTGATTGGTCAAAATATTGATGTATTTCACAAAAATCCGGCACATCAACGCAACATGCTAGCTAAATTAAGCAGTACTTACAGTACGGAAATTCAAGTCGGTGGTCGCACCTTTGGTTTGGTTGCGAACCCTATTTTCACTCCTGAAAATGAGCGTATTGGTACTGTTGTTGAGTGGGAAGATAGAACGGCTGAAGTCGCGATTGAAAAAGAGATTGCGGGTCTTGTTTCTGCTGCAGGTAAAGGTGACTTAGAAGCCCGTGTTGAAGAGACGGGTAAACAAGGCTTCTTCTTACGGTTAGCGCAAGGTTTAAATAGCCTTGTAAGCATTGTTGATGATGCAGTTAAAGATACAGGCAATATGCTGGATGCCATGGCGAATGGTGACTTATCAAAACGTATTGAGCAAGACTACCAAGGTTCATTTGAGAAGCTAAAACGTGATGCAAATGCCACGGCTGATAAGCTTACTGAAGTGATTAATCGCATTAATACCTCAGCAACTCTGGTTGCAAGTGGCGCAGAAGAAATCTCACAAGGTAATGCTGATTTAAGTCAACGAACTGAAGAGCAAGCTTCATCACTTGAAGAAACAGCATCTAGTATGGAAGAGATGACCAGTACGGTTCGCCAAAATGCGGATAACGCAAAAGAAGTGAACGAGCTGGCAGAAGAAACACGCACGAAAGCACAAAAAGGCGGTGAAGTTGTAAACCGTGCTGTAGTGAGTATGTCTGCAATTAACGAATCAAGTAAGAAAATTGCAGATATCATTAGTGTTATTGATGAAATCGCTTTCCAAACAAATTTACTCGCATTGAATGCTGCTGTTGAAGCTGCACGTGCAGGTGAGCAAGGTCGAGGCTTCGCAGTTGTTGCAGGTGAAGTTCGTAATCTAGCGCAGCGCTCTGCAGCGGCTGCAAAAGAAATTAAAGAATTGATCCGAGACAGTGTTGGAAAAGTTGAAGACGGTACATTACTCGTTAATGAGTCAGGTTCAACATTACAAGAAATTGTCACAGCGGTGCAACGAGTGACTGCGATGATTTCTGATATTGCTCAAGCATCAGAAGAGCAAAGCTCTGGCATTGAGCAAGTTAATAAAGCAATTACACAAATGGACGAGATGACTCAGCAAAATGCTGCCTTAGTTGAGCAAGCATCTGCGGCAGGGGAATCAATGGCAGAACAAGCAAATGACATGCGACGCTTATTAAACTTCTTCTCGTTATCGAAAGAAGAGGTAGATGTCTCGAGTCGAGTAAGTGCAGCACCTGCGGTTAAGCAATCGAACTCGCCTGTACGTCCAGCACCGAAAGGCAATAACTTTGTTGACCCTAGCGATGAGTGGGAAGAGTTCTAATACTCTTCCCTATTAACAGAAAAAATTAGGTTATGTAGTGTATCTAATGTCTAGGCTGCAGGGTCAAAAACATGAAAGAGTTTTTATTAACAGATAGTGACTTTAAAGCTATTTCGTCGCAAGTTTATGATGCTTGTGGCATTGTTTTGGCCGAGCATAAGCGCGAGATGGTTTACTCGCGCTTAGCCAGACGAATCCGACATCATAAACTAAAAAGCTTTAAAGAATATTTAGACTTTCTTGAAGAAAATAAAGAACGAGAGTTTAGCGAGTTTATTAATGCGATAACCACTAATCTAACGTCTTTTTTTCGTGAGCCCCACCACTTTAACTATTTAAAAAACACCATTGTTCCAAAACTACTTGTGAGTAATGCTAAGCATAAACGTGTACGTGTTTGGTCTGCTGGGTGTTCAACGGGGGAAGAGCCATACACTATTGCAATGACATTAAGTGGTTTGTTTCCTTCTGATTGGGATGTGAAAATACTAGCCACTGATCTTGACTCGAACGTATTAGCCAAAGCTCAAGCGGGAACATACACAGCGTCGAATGTTAATGGTTTAGAGAAAGCTCAACTAAAGCGCTGGTTTTTAAAAAGTCATGATGGGCAGTTATACAAAGTTAAGCCAGAGCTACAAAAAAACATATTTTTCAAAAGGTTAAATTTACTTCAAGGTTGGCCAATGAAGGGACCATTTGATGTTATTTTTTGCCGAAACGTGGTTATCTATTTTGATAAACCAACAAAAGATACGCTGTTCAAGCGTTATTATGACCTACTGACCGACTCAGGCCATTTATTCCTGGGGCATTCGGAAACACTGGGTAAGGATCACAAAGAGTTTAAGAATTTAGGCCAGACGATTTATCTAAAAGGTGGTCTATGAGCAATCATTTTAAACCTGTGTTACCTGGTTTCGAGCATGTTAAACGATTTTGGGATAACCAGAGACAAAAAGTGGTCGCAAAGGTTTTGCCTGGCGAGTTTTATGTATCAAAAACAGATGAACTGATTACCACGGTGCTTGGTTCATGTATTGCCGCATGTATTTATGATGAAGGACTCGGCATAGGTGGCATGAATCACTTTATGTTGCCAATGGAAAAAGGGGTCGACCCAGCGAATGCACATAGCTTAAATTGTCGCTATGGTAACTGGGCAATGGAGTATCTGATCAATGAAATCTTGAAAAATGGTGCTTCAAAACGTAATTTAAAAGTCAAACTGTTCGGTGGCGGTAAAATTATTCGCTCAATGACAGACATAGGGGTGGGCAATATTCGTTTTGCAAATGCCTATATACTTGAGGAAGGATTAGATTTAGTATCTCATGATGTGGGTGGCCCTTGGCCTCGAAAAGTATTATTTAATCCACAAACAGGTTCAGCGCAGGTGAAAAAAATGCGTGAATTACATTCTGATAAGCTTGAAAAACGTGAAATTAAATACTTACACGATATTGAGCATCAAGATGCTGAAACGAATATTGAATTATTTTAGGAGCGCATATGATCAAAGTACTCATTGTTGATGATTCTGCTTTGATCCGTGGTTTGCTCAAGGAAGTACTGGAACAAGCCGATGATATTCAGGTTGTTGGTGTTGCAGAAGATCCTTATCAGGCACGAGATTCTATTAAACGGCTAAATCCTGATGTATTAACACTTGATATAGAAATGCCAAAAATGGATGGGTTGAGTTTTTTAAAAAACTTAATGCGCCTACGTCCTATGCCTGTTGTGATGATCTCTACCCTAACTCAAAAAGGCTCGCCAATTACACTTGAAGCACTAGAGATTGGTGCGGTCGACTTTATTGCAAAACCAACTGCAAATGTATCAGAAAATATTCAACGCTACGCTCACTTATTACAACAAAAAGTACGCACAGCGGCTTCTGCCAGAGTACGTACCTTTAAAGCGCAAAAGGTGGAAGATGATAAATCTTTAACTTCTTTGCAGTTTAAACAGAATGCTGTTTTGGCAATTGGCGCTTCAACAGGGGGAACCGAAGCAATTAAAGAAGTGCTGGTTCGTATGCCAGAAAATTGCCCACCCATAGTGATCACTCAACATATTCCGCCGGTATTTAGTACCTCATTTGCGATGCGTATGGATCGAACGTGTAAAATTAACGTCAAAGAAGCTGAACAGGGTGATAAATTAAAGCCGGGTTGGGCTTATATTGCACCGGGCGATCAGCATTTAAGTGTTGTTAAAAAAGGCAGCGCTCTATATTGCCAACTCGATGCTAATGAGCTGGTAAATCGCCATCGTCCAGCTGTCGATGTGTTGTTTAATTCACTTGTTATAGCTTGCCCTAAAGTAACTGTTGCAGCATTGCTAACCGGTATGGGAAGTGATGGCGCTCAAGGCTTACTGGCGTTAAAACAAGCGGGTGCTTATACAATTGCACAAGATGAATTGTCGTCAGTGGTGTGGGGAATGCCAAAAGCCGCAGTGGAGCTCAATGCGGCTCATGAAGTTGTGCGCCTTGATAAAGTGACGGCACAAATGCTGAAACAGGCTATTACTGCGTGATAACCCAAGGTTGTGAAAACCAATAATAGCTGCCTTTTTTCGCGATTGAAGGGGCTGTGCAGTTAAAGCGAGAGCGACCTTTTTTCAGTTTTTCAGGTGAGGTGATCTTCACCGTATCTTTGCTAAGCCAAGCTAAATCTGCTTGGCCAATACCTGAAACATAACAAGCAAACTGACTTTTATGAAAATCTTGCATATCAAATTGCATCGTTAAACTAGGTGGGTTTTCGTCTGTCACACTATCTGAGTAGGTAAGCTGTTTGATAGTGAATGCTTGTGAGTCGAGTTTAGTGGCAAGCGTATCAAGCTTTGAATAAAAGCCTGATGCCGGAAAACGTGGTAATCGAGTAAAGTCAGAATGGATCCCTACAGCACCCGAATGCTGACCTATACCAACAAACCCGAGTGATTTAACTAACTGCTGTAATGAATTATTAAACTCGCCATAAGGGTAAGCAAGGTATTTATAATCATGACCAATTTCTTCTTTTATGCGCTGCTGGGCAGATAGAATGTCGTTCTTAGTACGCGCAAGCCATGCTTGCTCAGTTTCGTCTGGCTGTTTGCGATGCAAGTAATTATGAGTTTGCGTGTGGTTGCTAATTAAGGCGCCTTTACTTGATAGCTCTTTTAGCTGTTGCCAGGTCATCACATAGCTTTTGCCTTCATCAATAAGTTCAGGGTTTACGAAAATAGTATACGGATAGCCAAACTTTTCTAAGATAGGAGCAGCTTCTTCGTAATTGTTTTTATAGCCATCATCGAAGGTAATAGCGACAGTTTTATCTGTTAAAGGGTGTCCCGCTTGTAACGAGGTGATGAGGTCATTTAATGGAATAACTTTGAAGTTATTGTCTTTTAAATATTGCATGTGTTCAGTGAATGTTTCGCTGCTGACACTGGTTACCGCAGGAAGGCTTTCACTGACGTGATGATACTGTAGAATGACTGCGCCAAGGGCACGCAAAGATAAACCTAACAGGACTGCAAATACTACATGAAACATTTTCTTAAACGTCATAAGGCACACCATAAAAGTTTACTGTTATTAGCCGGTCCGATGATTTTATCAAATATTACCGTGCCAATGTTAGGTTTAGTTGATACTGCTGTAATCGGTCATCTAGGAAGCGCTCACTATTTGGCAGGTATAGCACTCGGTTCAGCAGTTATCTCGTTATTATTTTGGCTAGCAGGCTTTTTACGCATGAGTACCACAGGTTTGGTTGCACAGGCCTATGGAAAACACGATCACAGCTTACTTGCTGAGCTATTAAAGCGCAGCTTGCTACTAGCAACAGCGGTTGCGCTGATATTAATAGCGCTGAGTATACCTATTCAATCCTTGATGGCATATTTATCAAATGCCAATGAAGCTGTTTTAGAACAAGCAAATAGCTATTTTTCGATTCGTATTTTTAGTGCACCTGCCGCCTTATGTAATTTGGTGTTACTTGGTTGGATGTTAGGAGTGCATTATGGTCGGGGGCCATTTTATTTATTACTTATTACCAACATAACCAATATCGTGCTTGATATTTATTTTGTAGTGTTTCTTGATTGGGGCGTTGCAGGAGCTGCGTGGGCATCTTTAATTGCTGATTATATTGCGCTTGCTTTTGCACTTATGTTAGTTGCACAACTAGCTAAAAAACAAGGTGTTAACCTCTCAGTGAAAGCCTGGTTAAGTGTTGCTAAGTTACTTGATTTAGTGAGCTTAAATCGTGATATTTTTATTCGCTCACTAGCACTGCAATTGTGTTTTAGTTTTATGACTTTTTATGGCGCACGTATCGGCGAAACAACCTTGGCAGCTAATGCTGTTTTGCTAAACTTTTTAATGTTGGTGAGCTTTGCACTAGATGGTATTGCTTATGCGAGTGAGGCAAAGGTCGGCAAGGCTAAAGGTGAGCACAGCGCTAAGCAAATTCAATTATGGGTTAACTTGAGCTTATTTTGGGGCGGGTTATTTGCGCTGTTTTATAGCCTTATATTTTTACTATTTGGCGAGGCTATTATTCGCTTACTTACCGATGTTCCAGAAGTTATTGAAATGGCAACGGATTACTTGCTTTGGGTAATTATATTGCCTATTGCGGCGATGGGGTGTTTCTTATTTGATGGCGTATTTGTGGGGTTAACCCGTGCCAAAGACATGCGTAACACTATGCTATTTAGTGCTGTAGTGGGCTTTTTCGGGCTGTTTTGGTTAGTGAGTAGCTGGCAAAATCATGGTTTATGGTTTGCGATGACTAGCTTCATGCTAATGCGCGGATTAACTCTTTGGTTTCGCTACCGTAAAATTGTCAACAACCAGCAATTATTAGAGTAAATTATTTCCACAAATCAGGGTCATGATCTTTTGGGGATGAGCGTTCCAAAACTTGCGCAAAGCGGTTGGCAAAAATGCCTAGGTAACCCCAACCAGCAAAGAATAAAGCTATTGCTAATACGATTAAGCCGATTAATTGAAAAAATGCGGGTCCATAGTAGCCTATGGCAATAAAAATCACGGCTAGCACAAAGAGTGCTAGGCCGCGAAGAAAGCGTTTTAAGCTTAACTTGGGGTCGCTACCTAAGCGAAATACCCACTTTTTAAGCATGCTTTAGAGACCGGTTAGTAGTAAGAATGCTCACCAGATTGGTGATCAGTGATGTCTCTTACACCATTGATTTCATCAAACTTGGCAATCATTTCTTTTTCGATGCCTTCTTTTAGTGTGACATCAATCATTGAACAACCGTTACAGCCACCGCCAAATTGCAGTACTGCAATGCCGTCAGCAGTAATTTCTACTAGGCTAACTTGGCCGCCGTGGTTAGCGAGCTGTGGGTTCACTTCAGTTTCAAGCATGTGTTGTACACGCTCTTGTAATGACGCATCATCGCTAAGTTTACGTGCTTTTGCATTTGGTGCTTTAAGTGTTAACTGAGTACCCATTTTGTCAGTTACAAAATCGATTTCAGCTTCTTCTAAGAAAGGGGCACTTTCAGCATCAACAATGGCATCAAAACCATTAAATGGTAGACGAATATCAGTCGCTTCAACGGCGTCTTCAGGGCAGTAAGAAACACCACACTCAGCCTGCGAAGTACCTGGATTTACAACAAAAACACGAATGTTAGTTTGTTCAGCTTGGTCTGCTAAAAGTTTAGCAAAATGAGATTGTGCAGATTCAGAAATAGAGATCATAAAACGGACTATACTTGACTAAATTACTCGGATACTGCCTATCATACTCCGCTCATCGTGTTGTCGCCAGTGTTGAGCGTAAAAAGTTGCATCTATTTTATCGAATGGTAGCGTTAAAACATCAAATAATTATGGGTGCTATCTATGCGTTTTATAATAACAATATTAACTATGCTAGTGAGCGTTAGCGCATTAGCAAAACCTCTTTCTTATTACTTTGAACAAGATGTGAAATTTGACCCAAATATTCCTACCCCTGAGCAGGTACTAGGTTACGAGGTGGGTGAGTGGCATGTGCGACATGATCAGCTTGTGCAATATATGAAAATTCTGGCCGAAAAAAGTGACCGAATGAACTTTAAAGTAATTGGTCGCACTCACGAGCAACGTCCGCTGGTGATGTTAACGATTACTGCACCAGACAAGCTAGGCCAAGTTGAATCTATTCGTAAAGCTCATTTAGCGCGTTTAAATGGTGGTGCTACAGACTCAAGCAAACAGCCAGCGGTTGTTTGGATGGGTTACAGCGTACATGGCAATGAATCATCAGGTAGCAATGCATCGCTATTGGTTGCCTATTATTTGGCCGCTGCACAAGGGCCAGAAATTGACACCTTACTGAATAACACGGTTATTTTGCTCGACCCATCATTAAATCCTGATGGCTTAGCGCGTTTTGCAAATTGGGCAAACAGCAACCGTGGTATGAAGTTGTCATCAGATCCACAAACTCGCGAGCATATTGAAAGCTGGCCAAGCAGTCGTACTAACCATTACTTGTTTGATTTAAACCGTGATTGGTTATTGCTGCAACACCCTGAATCACGTGCACGTATCGCACAGTTTCACCAGTGGAAGCCAAATATTCTGACTGACTTCCACGAAATGGGCCCGAATAGCACGTATTTTTTTCAGCCAGGGATCCCAACTCGTAAACACCCAATCACGCCTGAAGAAAACGTTACGCTGACTAAAGCAATTGCAAATTATCATGCAAAGACACTTGATGAGCATAATGCGCTTTACTTCACTGAAGAAAGCTTTGATGACTTTTACTATGGTAAAGGCTCAACTTACCCAGACGTAAATGGCGGTGTAGGTATTTTATTTGAACAAGCAAGCTCACGTGGTCACTTACAAGAAACCATCAACGGCCCGTTAAGTTTTCCGTTTACGATTAAAAATCAGTTATTAACTAGCTTGTCGACGTTCCAAGCGGCGATTGATAACCGTGCTGACTTACTTGATTATCAAGCCAAATTTTACAACAAAGCGATAGATCTTGCTGGCGATGAAGACTTCAAAGGTTATGTTGTTAAAGGTGGTGCTGATACGAGTCGCATGCAGTACTTCCTTGATTTATTGAAGCAACATCAAATTAATGCGTATGTGCTCGAAGAGCCGTTAAAAGTAAATGGTCAAAGCTTTTCTGAAAAAAGTTACTATGTGCCATTAGCACAGCCGCAATTTCGTTTAATTAAAGCGATTTTTAGTGAGCAACAGCGTTTTGTCGATAACACGTTTTATGATGTATCTGGCTGGACTCTTGCGCATGCTTTCAATCTAGAGTTTGCAAAAGTAAGCAGCAATTGGGGCTTAAATGTTGCTAAAGAGCCTTGGCAACAGCCTGTAAAATCAAGCTATGCAGCATTACCACAAAGCTATGCTTATGCATTCAAATGGGATGATTATTTAGCGCCAAAAATGCTTAATAGCTTACTCGAACAAGGTGTCAAAGCGCGTGTGGCATTAAGCCCACTCACAGCAAAAACGCCTATGGGTGAGATTGCTTTTGAGCCTGGAAGTATCCTTGTGCCTGCAGGTCTGCAAACAGATAGCAACTGGGTTAGCTATTTAAACCAAGCACAAAACGAGTTTGGCATTGAAATTACACCAATTAGTTCAGGCTTAACGGTGAAAGGTGCTGACTTGGGCTCTCGTTCAATGGCGGTAGTGAAAGCGCCGAAAGTGCTATTAGTCGGTGGTGAAGGGAGCAGCCAGTATGAGCTTGGCGAGGTATGGTATTACCTAGACCGTTTCGTTGGCACAGCGCCAAGCATTGTTGAAATGCAACGTCTTGATGATATTGATCTTGAAAACTACAGCCATATCATTCTAGCGCACGGTAATTACAACCGTCTTGATGATGCAACGAAAGTGGCAATTAAGTCGTGGGTTCGTAAAGGCGGAGTTATTTGGGGACACAAAGGCGGAGCTAAGTTCCTAGCCGATCAACAATTATTAAAGGCTAATTACTTATCTCGTCGTGATGTAGCCAGCGCCTTTGATACAACAGGGCTTACCTATGCTGATAAGGATGACCTCGCTGGTCGTCAGCGTATTGCGGGTGCAATTTTTAATACTTCAGTGGACTTATCTCACCCACTGACGTATTCGCTGAACCGTAATACATTACCTGTATTTAAGAATAGCACTTGGTTGCTTGAGAAATCAGACGCACCTTTTGTTAACGTACTTACTTACACAGACAAGCCGCTTTTAGCTGGCTTTACTGATGACGTAAACGTGGAGCAAGTAGCGGGTGCAGCAGGACTGATTGCACACTCATACGGTAAGGGTAGTGTCATTGGTATGACTGATAACCCAGTATTTCGTGGTTACTGGTACGGCACTAGTCGCTTACTGAGCAATGCATTATTTTTTGGTAACGCATTCTATGCCTCAGCTGACTAATCACCTTTAATGTGCACCTAACGGAGTTAAGCAGGTAAGCATAGCCCACACCTGTTTAGCTCCGGCTTCTTTAATGACCTCAGTCGCTGCATTTAAAGTTGCGCCAGAGGTCATCACATCATCAATGATTGCCACGGTTTTTGCAGACAAATCCTGCTGGCAAATAAACGCACCCTTTAAGTTTTTAATTCTGTTCGTTTTACTGAGCTTTGATTGTGCTTTTGTAGCTTTTAGCTTTTGAAGAGGCGAAATAATAGGCTCATTTTGTGTTTGGAGTACAGGCAACCATGTTTGACTGACTTGGTTGAAGCCACGGGTTAAAAATCGCTGTTTATGTAAGGGCATTATAATAAAAGCGTCTGGCCAGTGGATATTTACTTTGCGAGCAACTGCAAGTTGCTGGCTAATGATTTGTTGTAGAGCAATCTTATAATACTGTTGGTTATTAAATTTTAACTGCTTTAACCATTGATTTAAGGGCACTTGGTACCAAGCGCAGGCAATTAAGTGGTCAAACTGACAGTCAGGAAAAGCATCACAGACATCAGGTCTGTGTAACAGGTTTGGGTGGCGTTCTAAATCAAATAAGCTTAGATCTTGCAAACAATAACTGCATAAAGCATGGTTAGGATTAATATGGCTGTTACAGCCAATACAAAAGTTTGGAAATAATGTGTCTAAACCTAGTTTTAAAGCATGAGTTAAACGAGACATTGCATTCATTCCTTTAAACGCTATCATGAGCGCTAAGTGTGGTCCGGAATGATGAAATATGCAAAATGATATGGTGTTACTACATGGTTGGGGAATGAACCAAGGCGTGTGGCAAGTAATAATGCCTGAACTGGAATTTTTCCATGATGGTGAGGTTCGTTGCTTGGATTTACCGGGATTTGGTAATGCACAAAACTGCCCAGCCCCTTACACCTTGCATGCCGCTGCTGAGCAACTTAGTGAGCAATTGAATGAAGGGTCATTACTCGTTGGATGGTCATTAGGTGGATTATTTGCTTTGTACATTGCAGCTCATTGGCCAGAAAAGGTGGCTAAAGTTGTGCTTGTTGCATCAACGCCTTTCTTTGCCGAGCAGAATGACTGGCCAGGTATTAAACCGAATGTATTAAATACCTTCAAAGAGCAACTTGTTAGTCACCGCGAAAAAACCATTGAGCGATTTTTAGCAATCCAGGCGATGGGCAGTGAATCGGCCCGTGACGATATTAAACAACTAAAAACTTTATTAAATCAGTATCCAGCACCACAAGAGCAGGCTTTAAGCGCAGGTTTAGAAATTTTGCAGCATGACGATTTACGCTCACTGTTTGCTGAGCTAAGTGTGCCAGTATGTGGCATTTTTGGTCGCTTAGATTCACTGGTTCCTTATCGAGCAATTGAAAAAATGCATGCTTTACAGCCTGAGTTTGAGTATGAAGTATTAGATAAAGCATCACATGCCCCATTTATCTCCCATAAAAAAGCATTTATAACAGCACTGAAATCAATGTGTTAATTTAAACTCGGCCGTAGGCCACAAAAATAGCGGGATTTAGCTTTATTTTGCTCGTTTTATGAGCGATACTTAACAAGTGAATCTCACTGTTGGAGGGTGTTATGCCAATCAGTTCTGTTTTTAATAATGCGGTAGAAGGTTATAACCGTGCAAGCCAAGGTATCGAAAAGGCGAGCGCTGAGATTAGCCGTGCCTCAATTGATCAGCAAGATGATGCCCAACTAGCTCAACAACGCCAATTACAAGCGGCAACTCCAAATGAAGCTGTAACTCCGCCAGTTTCACAACCTGCCCCAATCGATGAGTCGCTTGTTAATTTGAAAGTTGAAGAATTTAATGCAAAAGCAAACATCAACACCATTCAAACTGCTGATGAAGTGCTGGGTACGTTAATTGATATCAAAGTTTAGCACTTATGAATATCGTTACTCCGTTTCCCTCGATTAATATCAACACGGCGAATGTGCACACCGAAAGTGCTCGCCGTGATAATCAGTTACGTGAAGTAATCCCGCCACCTGCTGCTACTAAACCAAGTAATGCCGAAAATAAAACGCTTAGTGATGGTGATAAAACCAAGCAACCGGGTTCTGAGGCTGGTACTTATGATGCCAAAGGTCGTTTATCAGAAGATAAAGTGATTGAAGAGCGTCAACAAGGCAGTGAACAAGGCGATCCTGAGCAATCAGAACAAGACGCTAAACAAGAACAGAAAAAAGAGCAAAAGGTTGCTGAGCAAGAGCAACAAGACGCTGAACAAATAAAAGAATTAAAAGCGCGTGATACCGAAGTGCGTATTCATGAGCAAGCGCATGCCACAGTAGGGGGGCAGTATGCGGGCTCTCCTAGCTACGAGTATCAACGTGGCCCCGATGGTACAAACTATGCTGTTGGCGGCGAGGTGCAAATTGATGTTGCTGAAATAAAAGGTGACCCACAAGCCACAATCGAAAAAATGCAGACGGTGCGTGCAGCGGCACTTGCACCACAAGAGCCTTCAAGTGCTGATCGCTCAATTGCTGCAGATGCCACACAAAAGCTTATGGCAGCGCAGGCTGAGCTTGCCAGCCAATCAGCTGATGGCGATGCTGACTCAGGCAAATCGACCTTCAAAATAAACAGTGAGTATGCCGAAGATAGCGCAACTCAAAGCAGTGAAACAAAAACAGCAAAGCGTGATATTGAAGTAGATGAGCGTGCCGCACGTATTGCTAATTTTTATCAAGCAGCTACCTCGCCCACTAATCAAAATCAGTTCTCTGCTTTTATTTAAGCTTCTTAAATTAAAAAACCGCGTAAGTTAACTCACGCGGTTTTTTATTATCGATTTACACCTATAGGGTATTATTTTTTCACTTTTGCATTGGCAAATGCATCAGCAAAGGCATTACCCATTGCTGCATTACCAAAATCACGTTTTTGTTTAGGTGCTGCACTTTTCGCTTTCGCAGCTGGCTTAGGTTTGCTAGCTGGTGCTGCTTTATTACTAGTATCAACATTATCGTCTAAACGCATAGTAAAGCTGATACGTTTGCGTGCTGCATCTACTTCAAGTACTTTTACTTTAACAATATCGCCAGCTTTAACTACTTCGCGTGGATCTGAGATGAACTTGTTGGTAATAGCAGAAATATGCACTAAACCGTCTTGGTGAACACCCACATCAACAAAGGCACCGAAGTTCGCAACATTCGACACTACACCTTCTAGAATCATTCCTGGTTTTAGGTCGTTGATGGTTTCAACACCGGCTTTAAATTCAGCTGTTTTAAACTCAGGACGCGGGTCACGACCCGGTTTATCAAGCTCTTTAATAATATCGGTAACTGTTGGTAAACCAAACTTTTCGTCTGTGTAGTCGTTAGCAACCAGTTTATTTAAGATATCAGAGTTACCAATTAAGCTATTTACATCGAGGTTGTTCTTTTCGCAGATGCGTTTAACAACCGGATAAGCTTCAGGGTGAACAGATGACTTATCAAGAGGATCTGTACCATTAGTGATACGTAAGAAACCAGCCGCTTGTTCAAAGGCTTTTGGCCCTAAACGCTCTACTTTTTTCAGTTCAGAGCGTTTGCTAAATGAACCATTCGCATCACGGTAGCTAACAATATTTTGTGCTAACGTTTTATTTAAGCCCGATACGCGAGTAAGTAGTGGCACCGAGGCCATATTTAAATCTACACCTACTGAGTTTACACAGTCCTCTACAACGGATGTTAGAGTTTGTCCTAGCTGGCTTTGTGATACGTCGTGCTGGTATTGGCCCACACCGATTGATTTAGGCTCAATTTTTACCAGCTCAGCAAGAGGGTCTTGTAAGCGACGCGCAATTGACACCGCACCACGCAGTGAAACATCAAGGTTAGGGAACTCGTTGGCAGCAAATTCAGACGCTGAATAAACAGATGCACCCGCTTCACTGACCATGATTTTATTTAGTTTAAGTTCACTGTTCGCTTTGATAAGTTCAGCAACTAACTTATCAGATTCACGTGAAGCTGTTCCATTACCGATGGCGATTAGCTCAACTTTGTGCTGGCGACATAACTGCTCTAAGGTACGTAATGATTTTTCCCAGTGGTTTTGGGGTGCATGAGGGAAAATGGTTTGCGTGGTTAAAAGCTTACCTGTGCTGTCTACAACGGCAATTTTACAACCTGTACGTAAACCAGGATCAAGACCTAGAGTAGTACGCGGGCCTGCAGGTGCAGCCATTAATAAATCTTTTAAGTTTTTCGCAAAAACGTCAATTGCGCCAGTTTCAGCTTTTTCACGCATTGCGCCTAAAAACTCATTCTCAAGGTGAAGGCTTAATTTAATCTTCCACGCCCATTGCACCACACTCATCAGCCAGCTACTTGCAGCAGAGTTGCTTACATCTAAGCGATAATGATCGGCAATCATCTGTGCGCACACTTGGGCTGGGTTTTCTGCGCTTGGTTCAGGGTTGATACTGAGTTGTAAAACCCCCTCATTGCGAGCACGAAGCATAGCAAGTGCACGGTGTGATGGTACTTTCTTAAGTGGCTCTTGATGCTCAAAGTAGTCGCGGTACTTAGCGCCATTATTTTCTTGGCCTGCTATTATTGTGCTTTCTATTTGACCATGCTGTGAGATGTGGCTGCGGAATTTAGCCAATAACTTAGCATCTTCTGCAAAGCGTTCCATCAGAATAAATTTAGCGCCATCAAGTACAGCCTTACTATCAGCAAAGCCTGCATCAGCATTTATGTAATCAGCTGCGAGTTGTTCTGGATCGAGGTTTGGATCATTAAATAATGCATCGGCAAGCGGCTCAATGCCGGCTTCAATAGCAATTTGACCTTTCGTGCGACGCTTAGGCTTGAACGGTAAATATAAATCTTCAAGCTCAGTTTTACTGTCAGCGTTATTAATATCAGCATTTAGCTCTGCTGTTAATTTGCCTTGTTCTTCAATGGTGGCAAGAATAAAACTGCGGCGTTCTTCTAATTCGCGTAAATAAGATAAACGTTGTTCAAGTAAACGTAATTGTGTGTCGTCTAGACCACCAGTTACTTCTTTACGATAACGGGCGATAAAAGGGACTGTGGCACCTTCATCAAGTAATTTGATTGCAGCAACAACTTGTGTTTGCTGGGCATTTAGCTCGGTCGCTAAGCGTGCAGAGATATTGCTCATGCATAAACCTTTTTAGAAATAGAAAATCAGTAAAACTGAAGATTAATTGCCTGAATAATATCACAATAAGAAGGCCTTAAAAGCACTGCTTTTAAGGCCCGCAAAAATAGTTTTACACAACGCTGGTTTTAGGCGTTAGTGTGGGTGGTCAATCTGCTGCATGACTTCACTGAAGCTGTTAGCTATTGGATTGATATTGACCGGAATATGGAGTTTTTTAGCGATTTCTCGCGCAGAAATCAAACCGCAAATTTCATGGTTTGCGCTAGTCACTAATAAGAACATCATACCTTGATGCTCCATAGTTTGCAGTGCATCTCCAATACATGCATAGCTGATGCTCTGCAAGCTTACTCCCGCTAAATTGCTAAGTGGTGTCATTACATCGTGTAGTGTTAATTCATCACGGTGTAAGTTTAAACGCTGCGCAAGAATCATAATCTTTGAGCTTTGTAAGTCTGCGCTAGAGGTGATCCCGAGCAGTTTATCTTCGCCATCAATCACTAAAATAAAATCTGAACAGCAACTATTTGTTTGTTTTAACGCATCAACTATAGATGTGCCATAGTGGGCACGAAGCGGGTCTTTTTTAGTAAAGCTATTAAGTACTTTAAGTGCAGAAGAAGTGAGATCTAGTGTTGGCTCAACTTCATTTACTGCATTAGATAATGCGCCATTAGAGATATCTTGTAGACGTAATTCTTTGAATTTATTCATTTTGTTCACCATACATTTTAATAAAACTGAAATAGAAAAATTTGAGTTAATTAAAAAGCAGGTGGCCCTCGCTGGTGTGCGCTATAAACAGACGCCTTGTTACAAGGTTGAGCATACAACACAACACGTGCATCTGGCAGTGGTTGGGCTACATTGGCGATGTACGCAGGTGTATGTTTGTCTAGGTCGGTATCTAGATTGGCAGGGTCTGCACTATCACACGCAATAAAATGTGCGGTTGGTGTAACACTGTCTGAGTGGCTTTCTATATCGTTGGCATAAGATATCAAACTCACACTTATTAAAAGTGCGAATACAATTGCATTACTTATTATGCGTTGCATTGCGTTTGACATAATTACTACCTTCTAAAACTCAAGTAATGATTTATCTTGAGTATCTTTAGTTATAGATCACATTTTTAGACTAAACAATCATTAATTAACGCTTTCTGAATTTTCTGGGAAAAATTATTTTGCATCAGAATAGGTTATCTCATTGATGAACCACTCTTTTGTACCTTCAGGCGTGTTTACCGTAAAGTCATCATCGACCTGCTTGCCAAGCAGTGCCCGAGCCATTGGTGCATCGATAGATATGTAGTCTTTACGCTCGTAAATTTCATCAGGGCCAACAATACGAAAGCGTTTTGTCTCGCCTTGTTCGTTTTCAATTTCGACCCAAGCACCAAAAAATACTTTGCCAGCTTGTTGTGGGTTGTAGTCAACAATTTTAAGGTCAGGCATACGCTTGCGCAAATAACGAACTCTGCGATCGATTTGTCGTAAAACACGTTTATTAAATTGATAATCGGCATTTTCAGAGCGGTCGCCCAAACTTGCTGCCCAAGTCACTATTTTGGTAATTTCGGGGCGTTTTTCATGCCATAAATAATCATGTTCTTGTTGTAATTGCTGATACCCTTCTCGGGTTATTAAATTTGTCTTTGCCATTTTATTCAGCCTAAAAAGAAAACCAGCCGCAAAGTATACCCTTTGTCGAGCAGGATTTTGAAATGTTCAGTAACAATCTAAGCGCGTAATTCGTTTTTTATTCTTAACTTTTTCATTTATATTAATAAGTAACATATTACAAAAAGAATGAAAGTTATGGGACACGAAACGACAAAAGTATTGGTTGTTGATGATGATATGCGCTTACGCAGTTTGCTAGAGCGTTACCTTGTAGAACAAGGTTTTATTGTTCGTACAGCAGCAAATTCAGAGCAAATGGATCGCTTACTAGAGCGCGAAAACTTCCACTTGATTGTATTAGATTTAATGTTGCCGGGTGAAGATGGTCTTTCAATTTGCCGTCGTTTACGTCAAAAAGAAAATGACATTCCTATTGTAATGCTCACAGCAAAAGGCGATGAAGTTGATCGCATCATTGGTTTAGAGCTCGGTGCAGATGATTATATTCCTAAACCATTCAATCCACGTGAGTTACTTGCGCGTATCAAAGCAATTTTACGTCGTCGTGCTAAAGAAGTGCCGGGGGCGCCTGCTGCCGAAGAAAACGAAATTAGTTTTGGTGAGTTTACTCTTAACCTTGCGACCCGCGAAATGAGTCATGGTGACAAAACAATGTCGTTAACCAGTGGGGAGTTTGCTGTATTGAAAGCCTTGGTAACACATCCTCGTGAACCGCTTAGTCGCGATAAGCTAATGAACTTAGCACGTGGCCGTGATTACAGTGCACTTGAGCGCAGTATCGATGTTCAGGTATCGCGCTTACGTCGTATGATTGAAGTTGATGCGGCTAATCCTCGTTATATACAAACAGTATGGGGCTTAGGCTACGTATTTGTGCCAGATGGTGAAAAATAACAATAATGGGCATGTTTCCACGTAGTGCGTTTGGACAAACGGTATTTTTGGTTGCGGCCCTGCTGTTAATCAATCAAATAGTCTCTTATATCACAGTCAGTTTTTATGTTGTTAAACCAACGATAGAACAAGTAAACCTTATTCTCTCAAAACAGGTTAAAACCGTGTTTATTGAATGGGAAGAGGGAGTGGAGGTAAGCAAAGAAGCCTCTGACAAGTTTTTTGAGATCACCGGCATTGAGGTCATGACCCAGCGTCAAGCTATGCGTGAAGGGTTGGCTGAAACTCGCGAGTACTCTATGCTATCGCGCAGCATGTCGAAAGAGCTTAATGGCTCTGCGCGGGTACGTATTAGCCAAACCGATCCGCTTGTGTATTGGGTTGAAGCTCCGCAAGCGCCAGGTTATTGGGTACGTGTGCCGCTCACCGGATTGCAAGAAAACAACCTAAAGTTCTTAACCTTTTATTTATCGAGTATTGGCTTTTTAAGTGTACTCGGTGGTTGGTTGTTTGCCCGTCATCTAAATAGACCTTTAAAAGCACTGCAACAAGCCGCTGTTAAAGTAGGGGTAGGTGACTTTTCTACCAAACTAGAAGAGCAGGGCTCTACAGAAGTGATTGAAGTAACCCGAGCGTTTAACCAAATGTCGCGTGGTATTGCTGCCCTTGAGAATGATCGCCGATTATTAATGGCAGGTGTTTCCCATGACCTACGTACCCCGCTTACGCGGATTCGTTTAGCGACCGAAATGATGTCGGATGATGAAGATTACCTGCGTGAAGGGATCATTCATGATATTGAAGATATGAACGCTATTATCGATCAATTCATTGAATATTTACGCCATCACAAACGCGAAGAACTCGAACTTGAAGACTTAAATGCGATTGTTTCAGAAGTCGTTGAAGCTGAGCAAAAGCATCATCGCACTATTACCTTTAAAGAAAACCCAAGCTTAGGCGAAGTGCCAGTAAGCACGGTGGCAATAAAACGTGTTGTAACCAATATGATTGAAAATGCAATTCGCTATTCAGACGGTGATATTGAAGTTGAAACTCGCGTGAGCAGTAATAAAAAGTTTGCCATGGTGGTGGTGAATGATCACGGCCCGGGTATTCCTGAAAGCGAACTTGAAACAGTATTTGAACCGTTCAAACAAGGTGATGCGGCACGTGGTAGCGAAGGCAGTGGCTTAGGTCTTGCGATAATTAAACGTATTGTCGATATGCATGGCGGCCGAGTACAGCTGCTTAATCGCCCTGAAGGTGGCCTCAGTGCACAGATTTATTTACCGTTTTAAAAGCCTTAAGCTATAAGTTTAAAGCAGCCCGAAATGGCTGCTTTTTTGTTAACAAAAAAGCGCGGCATCAAATGCCGCGCTTTTAATAATGTTCAGCAACTAGCAACTAGCAACTAGCAACTTACATTGCTTTAAATCGAATCGCTGTGCCGCCACTGGTGGCAAGCTTTAACGTTAGCTTATCATCAGCAGTTACAATGCGTTTTTCTACTTTTAAGTCGTAAGGGTTATTAACCCACTCAGCTTTGTCACCGTCGCGGTAGATTTGCGCTTCAAACTTTTTACCTTTATCTAAGAAGTCTAACTTCACTTCTAAAGTGCGGGCTTTTTCGTCAGTAACTGCGCCTAAATACCAGTCATTACCTGAGTATTGATCGCGCTTGCGTTCTTTACGTGCAAACACAACGTAATCGCCAACTTCGCCTTGTAGTGCAATACTTTGTTGCCAATCAGTTGGTACGTCTTGAATAAACTGGAACGCATCTGGTTTTGCTAAGTAATTACGTGGTAAATCTGCCGCCATTTGAATTGGGCTGTACATTACAACATATAGCGCTAATTGCTTCGCTAGAGTTGTTTGCGGGCGGTTGGTATCGGCACCTAAACCATTAAAGCTCATATCAAAAATACCCGGCGTAAAGTCCATAGGGCCTGCAAGCATACGTGTGAAAGCAAGCATTGGAATATGCTCAGGTGGATTTGGTGGCGTACCCCATGCGTTAAACTCTTGGCCACGGGCACCTTCACGAGCAATCCAGTTCGGGTATGTACGACGTAAGCCGGTATCTTTTATTGGCTCATGCGTATTGATACTAATCTTATGCTTAGCAGCAAGTTTCACGTTGTATAGGTACTCGTTTACCATGAACTGACCATCGTGCCACTCTTTGCGGACAATGCCGTTCTCATCGACGCGTTTGATGTTACCACCGTCGGCAACGTAACCTGTTTTAACTTGGCTTACATTTGATTTTTCGTATAGCGCAAATGCATCTTCCATTTGGTTACGATAATTTGTTACGTTACCTGAGGTTTCATGATGACCAATTAGTTGTACGCCTTTTTCTTTGCCGTAACGTGCCAGCTCTTCAATATCAAAATCATCATAAGGTTGAGTAAAGCTAAATACATCACCGTTATAAAACCAGTCGCCATCCCAGCCAATATTCCAGCCTTCGACTAGTACGCCATCAAAGCCATATTTAGCCGCGAAATCCATGTAATATTTGGTATTCTCAGTGGTTGCACCATGAATTTTACCGCTACCCCAGGTATTTTCATTGATGTGCATACCCCACCAAATACCTACGTATTTACCCGGTTTTACCCAAGAAACATCGCCCAGTTTATTTGGTTCGTTTAGGTTTAAGATGATATCTGAGTTGATTAAATCAACGGCTTCATCACCAATTTGAATTGTACGCCAAGGGGTATTAAATGCACCGTGCTTTTTAACCGCTACGCCGTCTGACCAAGGTGTTAAATCGGCTTGGAAAGTACCATCACGACGTTGGTTTAAAACCATGCCGGCATAATCAACAAGGGCTGCTTCGTGAATACTGATATGTACACCATTTTTATTTTTTAAAGTAAATGGTGTGTGCACAAGTGCCGCTTTATGTAATGGGGTGGTGTTATACACGTACTCATAACGGTTCCAACCACGGGCGGGGATCCACCATGCCGTTGCATCTGATGAGTCTGTAATTGCAAACTCAGTAAGCTCTTTGGTGATTTCTACATCATCAAAACCAGCTTGCTTTGGTAATTCGTATCGAAAGCCGACACCATCATTAAAAGCGCGAAAACGTACTGTAAATGTGCCACCTTGTGGTTGTGGCTTTTTAAAGGTAACAGCGACTTCGTTATGGTTATCAACCACTGTTTGGCGTTCACCCCAAGGTTGTTCCCAGCTGCTTTTTACAGAGTCAGTGGTTTGGCTGCTAATTTTGTAACCTTCGCTCATTGCCGGTTGTTCTTTAAAAACAAGGCCTAACGCTGAGTTAGCAATGACTTGTTTACCAGCAAAACTGATTTCGTAGCTAGGTGTGTGTTGTTCATCAGAAATGGTTACTTTGATCTGCCCATCAGGTGAACTGACGGTTGTGGTTTGTGCTAGGCAAGTACCTGAAAAGGCTGCTAACATTAAGGCAGTTAATCGCATTGTTGTTCCTTGGCGGCTTATGGTTATGGATTGTTGTCACGTATTCACATACATGCTTCAAGCATAAAGTGACTTGCCAGTTAATACGAGAGATCTGCATACGTATTCAACAAAGTGAGTGCTGTGATATCAGGCCCTATACTGAAAAAGGTTTAAAAAATGATAAGAATAACCCTGTTGCTACTACTATTGTTTAGCCAAGCTTTATTGGCGCAGCAAATACAAATAGTGGATAAGCAGAATCAACCGGTCAAAAATGCGGTTGTTTGGTTAAAAGGTTCTCAGCAGCTAACTTTGCCTGATACTCATTACACTATGAGCCAGCAGGAACGTGCGTTTGTTCCTCATGTCTTGGTTGTACCAAAAGGAGCGAATGTTGAATTTCCGAACCTTGATTCAATCATGCATCATGTTTACTCGTTTTCTAAAACGAAGCAATTTGAGCTAAAGCTTTACCATGATAAACCAGAACAACCGATTAACTTTGCGCAAACGGGCGTTGTAGAACTTGGTTGTAATATTCATGACTGGATGTTGGGCTATATTGTTGTGGTTGATGGCACTGTATTTGGGCAAACAGACAAACAGGGTATCGTAAATTTACCACTACCTGAAGGGCCTCATATATTGGCGGTTTGGCATGATCGCTTTAACGATATTAGTTCGCCAGAAACGATAGAAATTTCCACCTCTAATAGTCAATTTAGCTACAAATTAAAGCAAACTTTGTTACCAAAATTAGAATTAAACAACGATGAGTTTGATGATTATGAATAACTGGCAAGCCTTGGCATTGGTTAGTGTTTTGGGTTTACCTGCGCTGGCATTTGCTGAGCATGATGGCTTGGTAACTGTGACGGCTGTGCGTGGCGACCAACTGTTGAGCTATCAGCGAGAAGGAATTGGTTTGTACCGTTATGACCAAAAGCATGATGGTTTAGTGATATCCCAAGCTATGCTTAGTAGTCGTTTTGAATTAAGCCGAGATTGGTCTGCGCATACAGTGCTTAACGCTCATCCTGATCCTGAACTAACCGTAGGTTTTAGTCAGGCCTATTTACAGTATCAGCCTCTCACAGTAAGTCGTTATAAATGGGCTGTTAAAGCGGGTGGCTTTTATCCAAAAATGTCACTAGAGAATCCGCAAAGTGGCTGGATATCACCCTATAACTATACTAACTCTGCGATTAATACGTGGATAGGGGAAGAGGTGCGCGCCTTTGGTCTTGAGGCCAGTATTAAACGCCCAGGTCGTCAGTTTAGAAGTAACCACAGTTTTGAAGGTTTTGCATCGGTTTTTAAAGGTAACGACCCTGCAGGAACGCTGCTGTCATGGCGAGGATTCGCTATGCATGATAGGCAAACCACGTTTAATGAACAAATCGACTTTGCTATTCCATATTCATTCGAATGGGCGCAGCTAGATAAGCAAGCTGACTATGTTGAGCCTTTCGAAGAAGTAGATGGTCGCTTTGGATATTATTTAGGTATGCATTGGGATTATCAAAAAAGGTCACAGTTTCGCGTTTATTATTATGACAATAACGGTGACCCCGGTGCTTTAAATACCCGTACAGGTCAGTATGCGTGGGATACACGTTTTTTAAGTGCGGCATGGTTGTATAAGTTCAATCAGCAAACACGCATTATTGTTCAGATGTTAGATGGCAAAACCGCAATGGGTAAATACCGTGGGATAGATAACGATTTTTACAGCCATTTTGTTTTATTAAGCCACAAGTTAGACCAGCACCGTCTTACAATTAGGTATGATTACTTTAAGGTAAGTGATCATGATGATTGGCAATTTGATCCTAACCAAAGTCGTGGAGAAGCTTTAACCGCAAGTTGGCGCTATCAACTGTCAAACAAGTGGCAAGTAGGTGCTGAATATTCAGTGCTGAGCAGTGACGCTCAAAATAGACCCGGTATGGGATTTAATGAGCATAACTCGCAGCAGCAATTTCAACTTTCAGCGGGATGGCAATTTTAATTTCATACACTTTTATCGTTTTTCTACTACCATTCTAAAGAGTGGGTAGGTTAGATTTTGAATTAGGACAATGTATGAAGTTAAAAAGCATTCGCGTCAAAAGTTCGTTACCAATCGCGTTATTAGGTATTGCCATAATTCTCCTAATTGCGGGCTATACCTATTTAATTAACCTTCAAGAAGAAGCCATTGATGCACAGTCAGAACGTTTTTTAAAGGCTGTCTCTGTGGTTGTTAATGCTGATCGAGACTTGTATCAAGCCAAAGTGGCAGAGCTGCAACTTGTTACCCAATTGAAGGGTGATAAAGGCCAGCTTATTGAGCATCAAGAGAATGCTGAACAAGTGAAAGATCGTTTTAAGCAATACTTATCTTATATGTCACCTTATGCTGAGATTACAGGGCAATTCCGTAACTTTGATAGCGCGTTTGATGCTTGGTACAAAGCCTCAACAGCTTATATCAACAGTCCAGCTAACGCTTCGCAAAAACAAGTGGCTGAACAAACCTTCTCTGAACTACGTGATGTTTTAGATAAAGCGGGTGAAGTAGCTGAAAAAACGTCGCAAGACGAAACAGAAAGATTGATGGCTAAAATCATGGGCTTTAAAGTTATGCTTATGGTGATGATTGCAGTGGTTTTAGCTGTGGCGGGTTGGTTTAGTTATTTTGTACCACGTCAGCTTACAAAGCAGATCAACTTTGTCACTGAACGGATTAACGAAATTGCCTCGGGAGATGGTGACTTAACTGGCCGTATAAATGTTAAAACCCAAGATGAATTTGCCGAACTGGCAACTGCATTTAACCGCTTCTTAGATAATTTGCAGCAGCTTATTAAAGATATTTTAGAACAGGCAAAAGAGCTTAATACGCTTGGTAACGATCTAGGCAATTTCGCTAATCAGAACCATCAAGTAAATCAAAAGCTCAGTCAAGCATCTGAGTCTATTGTAAGTGCTGTACATGAAATGAGTGTGGCAAGCCGTGAAGTAGCCAATGTAGCGCAAAACTCATCCCATGAAGCCGATAACTCACAGCAGCTTGCTAAACAAGGTTTAACAGCCGTTGATAATTCGAGTCGTAAAATTACAGCGTTGTCAGAAAATATGGAACACGCCAGCCAGCGCTCAACGGAGTTGCAGCAAAGTTCAGACAATATTGCCAAGGTGCTTGAGGTTATTCGTGCGATTGCCGAGCAAACTAACTTACTTGCACTTAATGCGGCAATTGAGGCAGCTCGGGCAGGAGAGCAAGGTCGCGGCTTCGCGGTAGTGGCCGATGAAGTGCGAACACTCGCCACCCGAACCCAAGAAAGTACCAATGACATTCAAACAATGGTTGAACAGTTTGCCGGTAGTGTTGAGCAGTCATTGCAAGCTATTAACTCGGGTAAACGTTTTGCTGACGAGGCAGTAGCATCTTTCGCGCAAACGAATGATATTTTAAATGCCATGCAAGACTCATCTGTAAAAGTTAATGATATGGCAATGCAAACGGCACAAGCCACCGAAGAGCAAACCGCTGTTGCTGATGAAATCAGTCAAAACTTATCTGACTTAAATGATCAAACTCAGCAAGGGGGCGGGCTGGCAAGTTCAACCCAAGAAGTGGCAACTAGGATGACTCAACTAACTAATGAACTCAATCATTTAGTGAATCGGTTTAAGGTTTAATGCAATAAAAAAGGGCTCAATTGAGCCCTTTTTTACATCTAACTAAAACGCTTACTTTTTCTCAAAAGCACGTTTCATATAATTTGGTGTTGCTAATGCACCATGGTGAATACCTGCATTGTAGTATTCTGTGCTTTGCGCGAGTGTATTTGCATCGTCTTCACGAAAACCTGCAAACGCTTCTGACTTACGAGCAAGCGTCACTGACCATAAACCACTTGGGTAGATAGGTTGTGGGAAAGGTAGTGTTTGTAGGTCAACAAAGCCAACCTCTTTCATTGCGTCGCGCATTTCTACTAATAGTGGCATGTGCATAAGTGGTGATTCACTTTGCTGAATTAAGATGCCGCCAGGGCGAAGTGCAGTTAAACAGCTGGTATAGAAAGCATGGTTGAATAAACCTTCGCCTGGGCCAACTGGATCTGTACCATCGACAATTACCACATCGATTGATTCAGGCGCTGCTTCACGCATGTATTTAATGCCGTCGTCAAACATCACTGTAGCGCGAGGATCTTGGTTTGATTCACATAGCTCAGGGAAGTACTTAAGTGACATTTGCGTCACAACTTCGTCGATATCGATTTGTGTTACGCTTTCAACACCAGGGTGTTTTAATACTTCGCGTAAAGTACCGCAGTCACCACCACCAATAATCACAACGTTTTTAGGGTTTGGGTGTGCAAGCAATGCTGGATGACTGATCATTTCGTGATAAAAAAAGTTTTCACGGCTACTTACCATCGTACAACCATCAATAATCATAAGATTACCGAAGTCAGTTGTCTCGTACATTTCTACTTTTTGAAATGGTGATTGCTGTTCATCAAGCTTTTTAGTTATGCGTAGTGAAAAGGCGCTACCATCACGGTCACTAATTTCAGTAAACCAGTTGTTTTGATCTAAATTGGCCATCTTGCTTATACACTTTTGGTTAATGGTAAAAAAGGGGTGCAATTCTGCCAGTGCTTGGCCAATTGCTCAATCAAATTTTAATCAGTATAGCGAATATTTTTTATCACTTTGGCATAGAGTGCATTTTTTGTTAGCGTGGGCAGCTCGGGCGTATTAAAATGTGCGTTTATATTTATTGAAATTACAGAAGACATTGCCATGACTTGGGGTTTAGACAAAGCACGCGAAACATATAATGTTGCTCATTGGAGTGACGGCTATTTTGATATTAACGCACAAGGTGAGCTGGTTGCTTATCCTGATGGCGATCAAACAAAGTCAGCGATATCTTTGTCTGAGCTTACTGAACAATTTAAAAAACAAGGTCTTACTTTGCCTGTATTAGTGCGCTTTACTGATATCTTGCAAAATCGTGTTGGCACTTTAACAAGTGCATTTACCAAGGCACGTCAAGCGCGGGACTATCAGGGCGAGTATACTTGTGTTTACCCTATAAAAGTAAACCAGCAACGCTCTGTTGTTAGCAAATTACTTGCTCACCCAAGTGGTTTAGTTGGCCTTGAAGCTGGCTCAAAACCTGAGCTTATGGCGATTTTAGGCGTAGCCAAAGAACCAATTACTATTGTTTGTAATGGCTACAAAGACAGTGAGTTTTTACGCTTAGCCTGTATTGGTCAAGGTATGGGTCACAAGGTTCACATTGTTGTTGAGAAGCTCTCTGAACTAACCACTTTACTAGCTGAAATTGATGACTTAGGCATTGAGCCATCGATTGGTATTCGTATTCGCTTAAACTCGGTTGGCAAAGGTAAATGGCAAAATACCGGTGGTGAAAAAGGTAAGTTTGGTTTAACTGCAGGGCAAGTGTTGTCTGCTGTTGAGCTACTTAAGTCGCGTAATAAGCTCCATTTAATGCAATTAGTGCATTTTCATATTGGCTCTCAAATAGCCAATATCCGTGATATTCACCGTGCATTGCGTGAATGTGCTCGTCACTTTGCTGAGTTAACGCAGTTAGGTGTACCACTTAATACAGTGGATGTAGGTGGCGGTTTAGGTGTTGACTACGAAGGTTCTGGTTCTCGTAGTTCGTGTTCAATGAATTACAGTGTCGATGAATATGCACGTAATGTCGTTAATGCGTTTGCTGAAGTGTGCCAACAACATGACCTTAAACACCCAGCCATTATTACTGAATCAGGCCGCGCGTTAACTGCGCATCACGCGGTATTAATTACTGATGTTATCGATGTTGAACGTGCACCTAACCATGCAAACCCAGCTGCGCCTGAGGCTGGCAGTGTATTGGTGCTCGATGAAATGTGGCAGTGCTTACAGCGGTTAACTCCGCGCATGGCACTAGAAATTTATCACGATGCAATGCACTTATTTAGTGAAGCACATGATCAATACGTTCACGGTTTGCTGACTATGATTGAGTGGGCGAAGTTAGAGCAGTTGTACTTCACTATCTTACACCGTGTTCGTGCTTCTCTCAGTGAAAATGCCCGTGCCCACCGTGAAGTATTAGATGATTTAAACGAAAAACTGGCTGACAAGCTATTTGTTAATTTCTCATTATTCCAGTCACTGCCTGATGTTTGGGGTATTCAACAGTTATTTCCTGTAATGCCAGTTGAAAACTTACATAAGCCGTTAACGCAACGCGCTATTATTCAAGACATTACCTGTGATTCTGATGGTCAAATTCGTAACTATGTTGAAGGTACAGGTATTGAGAGCAGTTTACCTATTCCTGAGTACAAGCAAGGCCAGCAATACCACATCGCGATGTTCTTAGTGGGTGCTTATCAAGAAATTTTAGGTGATCTACATAACCTGTTCGGCGACACAGACTCAGTGCATGTAGAGTTAACAGATGCAGGCTATCAGTTAACCAACGCAATTAAAGGTGACAGCGTTAAGGACGTATTAAAGTTTGTTGATTATGATAGCGACATCCTTGCTGAAAACTTTGCAAAACGGGTTAACTCACTGGCAATTGATGAGCAATCTAAGGCACAATATTTATCAGAACTAAATGCAGGCCTTGCTGGCTACACGTATTTTGAAGATTAAGCGTTAAAGGAATAAGTAGTAATGTCCATGATCCGTTGTGTGTTCAGTTTTTTATTTTACACCCTTAATACACTTTTTTGGTTTGTGCCTATCTTTATTTGTGGTGTGATTAAACTCATACCAATCAAACCGTTACAAAAGCTCATGAGCTGGATAGCGAAGCAATGCGCCACTATGTGGGTGAGTTGTAACAGTATTAATCAAAATCTATTTGCTTCATATAAGCTGAACGTAACGGGTCTTGAGCAACTAAAAGCGAAAGACTGGTATTTAGTTATCGCTAATCATCAAAGCTGGGTAGATATTGTTGTGATGCAGCGTGTATTTAATCGTCGCATCCCATTTTTGAACTTTTTTTTGAAGAAAGAGCTAATATACGTACCTTTCTTAGGTCTTGCATGGTGGGCACTGGATTTTCCATTCATGACCCGCACTAGCAAATCACAATTAAAGAAAAACCCTAAATTGCGCGGTAAAGATTTAGAAACCACACGTAAAGCATGTGAAAAATTTAAAGAAATGCCGGTAAGTATCGTTAACTTTGTTGAAGGTACGCGTTTCACTGCTGATAAGCACGCGCGTCAGAATAGTCCATTTACGCATTTATTAAAGCCAAAAGCGGGCGGGGTTGCGTTTGTGATGCAAGCAATGGGTGAGCAAATTTCTAAAGTGGTGAATGTAACTATTCATTACCCAGACGGCATACCTAGCTTTGTGGACTTTGCTAGTGGGCGTGTAAAGCAGGTTGATGTGAAGGTTGAAGTCATGGAAGTGAGCCCTAATTTAATTGGTGATTATACAGGCGACGCTGATTTTAGAGTAAACTTTCAAGCTGAACTTAATCGTCTCTGGGATGAAAAAAATCAGCAACTAGCAGAGTTTAAAACACACGCGAAGTAGTTGCAGTTGACGTACTCGAGAGCACACATATGTTAAAGAAGTTTTTACCAAATTGGTTAACAGGCGTTCTAGTAAGCATTGTTTTGTTTGCCAACGTAATTATTTGGGGCACGCTTGTGCTGCTTTTTGGTGTGCTTAAATTACTACTGCCATTTAAAGTAGTTAGCGATATTCTGCACGGTGCTTATCGAGGTTGGTGTAAAGGTAACCGCTTAGCACTGTGGTTAGGTTGTGAGAATATCGATATTAATATTCAAGGCAGCGTTAGTAGGGATGGTTGGTACTTACTTATCTCTAATCATATGAGCTGGCTAGATATTGTAGTACTTAGTGCGATAGATGTTTTACCCGCACCAAAGTTTTTCTTAAAAGATGAATTAAAATATGTGCCCTTCATTGGCACTGGTGCATGGGCCATGGGCATGCCTTTTATGAAGCGGGTTAGTAAAGCGCAATTGGCAAAAAATCCAAAGTTAAAGGGCCTTGATGTTGAGCGTACCAAACGCAGTTGCCGCGACTTTCGTAATCATCCAACAACTATTATCAACTTTGTTGAAGGCACACGCTTTACGTGCCAAAAACACAAAAAGCAAAATAGCCCATTTAGTTACCTTTTAAAGCCTAAAGCGGGCGGTATTGCCTTTGCTCTTGAGGTGTTAGGTGAGCAGTTTGATGCATTATTAAATACCTCGATTATTTATCAAGGCGAGGGTGATCACATCTGTCGTAACCTGATGCGTGGCCGCTTAAGCGTGATTAAAGTGGATGTGCATTTACAAGCAATTAGCGCAGATATGATTGGCGATTATCAGCACGATCGTGCATTTAGAACGACTTTTCAACAGTATGTTAATAATTTATGGTTGCAAAAAGATGAGCAGCTACTAAGTTATCATCAGGCTAAAGAAGCGGATTACATTGCTAATATCAATAAAGAGGTTGAAGCGCCATGAAGCAAACTCACCTGCAAGAATTAGTGATGCCTTGGTTTGAATCAATGCCAGACGCGACACTTGTAAGTGCATTAACGGCGACAGCTATCGGCGTTGGCTCATTACTATTAATTTATATGTTTACCCGTCGACTGCTGCTGCCGGGTATTCAAAAGGTTGTTACACGTCTGTCTCCAGAGCGCATAGGTGCGCTTGCACCAATGCTCAATAAACTAAATCGCCGCTTTGCTGGTGCTTTGTGCTGTGTCCTTTATTTAGCAACTTTCGATTATGTTTATCCTGTTCATGATGTTGCTGCACTCGTTTTAAAAACAGTAGGTCAAGTTGCGCTCATTATTTATGGTGGCTTCATTTTAAGTAGTGTAGTGAGCATTGCCGGCGGTATTTATAATCAACTTGAATTTGCTCGAGACATTCCGATTCAAGGGTTAATCCAGGTTGTTAAACTGATCACTTTTATGGTTTGCGCCATTCTCATTGTGAGTATTTTGCTGGAGAAGTCGCCAACTTATATTCTCTCAGGCTTTGGTGCAATAGCGGCAGTGACCTTACTCGTATTTAAAGATACTATTTTGGGTTTTGTCGCCAGTATTCAAATTGCAGCTAACCGTTTAGTGACCTATGGTGATTGGATCCAAGTAGATAGCTATGGTGCTGACGGTGAGGTTATCGACCTTGGCTTAAACACGGTTAAAGTGCGTAACTGGGATAACACCATTACAACCATTCCAACCTACATGCTGGTTGCTGGGTCATTTAAAAACTGGCGTGGCATGCAAGAGTCTGGCGGTCGTCGTATCAAACGCTCTTTAAACATTGATATGAATAGTATTCGCTTAGTAGACGATGCGTTTCGTGAGCAAATAGACACAGCTATTCCACTGCATGACTATATTCGTGTTTCTAGCTTGCCAGATCCGGTAACCAACCTTGGCTTATTTCGTCGCTATGCAGAAGGTTACCTTAAGCAGCATGAAAAAATAAATCGTGATTTAACCCTGATGGTGCGTGAGCTACAGCCAATGAACCATGGTTTACCAATCGAATTCTATTGTTTTAGTGAAGACAAACGCTGGATTTCTTATGAGCACTTGCAAGCAGAGATAATGGATCATCTACTTGCGGTGTTGCCAATTTTCGCGCTTAGACCTTATCAGAGTGTTACAGGCCAGATAAGTGCAAGTGAGCCACAAACAGGGCTAAAGCCAAGTATTAAGGTTGCTAATCCTCCGCGCGAAAAAGCTTAAAACTGACCAATCAGTACGCTAAAAGCAATAAAGCCTAACAATAGCCACCAAATTGGTGGCTTTGCCATTCTTAGCCAAGTAAATGCGGCAACTACCAAGCCTACTTGCCACAGATTTTGCACTGCCGACTGCCAAATTGGTGAATAAAGGGCGGCGGCTAAAAAACCTACCACGGCGGCATTTAATGCTGCGATACTACCCGCAAAGCGAGGCTTATCAGCTAATTGTAACCAGCTTTTCATAAACGCTAACATTAATAAAAAGCCAGGTAAGAAGATTAGTAAAGTAGCAACAATCGCACCTATGAGTGGCGTATTTGGAGAAACCTGTGCGCCTAAGTATGTGGCTATGGTAAACATTGGCCCTGGTATGGCTTGCGCACTGGCATAAGCAGATAAAAACTGCTCGGTTTCAAGACTCGGCACACCCGCTTGTAAAATGGGTAACACAACGTGACCGCCGCCAAAGACCATAGCGCCAGTTTGATAGAATGGGGCAAACACAGAAAACCACTCACCTAAAGGTAAAAAGCTAACCAGTAACAAAACAGTAAATAAACCAAGCGGTAACCAAGCAATTTTGACTGATTTGTGTTGTTGATTCTCTGGTAGTTTAAGTTGAGGATAAAACCAACCTAAGGCTGCTGCTGCAATAAGTACTATAATTTGGCTCGATAACTGTGAAAACACAATCAGCGCAACCGTGCTCAGTACCGCGATAAGTTTGTGTAAGTGGTTTTTGCAAAAGCTCATTGCCATACTGTAAGTTGCATCGGCAACAATCACCACCGCAAAGAGTTTAAGCCCGGCTATCACCGCAAAGTAAATATCACCAAATTGGTGAGCACTAAGAGCCAAAAAGAACATAATTAAAAATGAGGGCAGGGTAAAGCCAATAAAAGCACATAGGCCACCTAATAAGCCTCCTTTTTCAACCCCCATTGCAAAGCTAACTTGGCTTGAACCGGGGCCAGGTAACGCTTGGCTTAGGCTAATAAGTTGCGCATAGCGCTCAGCGGTGAGCCATTTTAAGTTATCAACAAAATGACGTTTAAAGTAACCAAGATGTGCAGCTGGGCCGCCAAAGCTCATGCAGCCCAATAAAAAGAATTGTTTAAAGATAACAAATAACATTACTTTTGCCGTTACAGGATAGTTGTTTCTATTATGACAAAATTGTATGACATTTTTGTGGTTTTTATGACACTAGGCCGTCTACAATATAGAAAACGAGTGAACGTAGTTATGAGTATCACTATGAAGCAGTATTTTACAAGTTTGTTGTTACTACTGGCTAGCTCCTTTGCATTTGCAACTAATTTTGAAAAAGTTGTGGTGGCTGTTGATCATGCGCCGCCTTACGGCATGGTATCAGAGTCAGGCCAAGTTAGTGGGGCGATAGTCGATATCATGCGCGAAATGCAAAGCAGCCTTCCCATGAAACTTGAATTTGTCGCTTGCCCGTTTTCGCGCTGCTTAAAAATGCTCGAGCAAAATGAGCTAGATGTGATGGGCGGGCTTATCCGCACAGAGGCTCGTGAGCAAAAAATGCATTTTTTAACCCCACCCTACATGATGTTGTCATCTTCTTTTGTTTTTTATGCAAAAGCTGATAGCGAGTTTGCAGTAAATAACTATCAAGATTTAGTTGGTAAACGCATTGCGGTAATGCGAGGAGCGGCCCATTTTTCTCGTTTCGATAAAGATAAAACACTCACCAAAGTTGAAGCCTTAAGTGAACACAATGCCTTTGAAATGTTACTGAAAAATAGAGTTGATTTGGTCATTGCTGTTGAGGAAACAGCGGATCATTCAGCAGCCATTTTGCAAAGGCCATCACAAAGTGTAAAAAAGATGTCGTATCGTTTTGATGATGTGATTTTTGGGCACTTAGCATTAAGTAAACAATTTGCTAAGTCTGAGTTTGCTCAAAAGATTCAAACTCAACTTAACAACCTAGTTCTCGATGGTCGCCTAACAAAAATAGTGGCGGAATATAACTTACCGGCTGTTTCAGCTGCGGCTATTGTGAATTAACTCTTTCTTCATAGTTTGTTCATTGTTGTTTAATTATAATGGATAATAATTCGAAATTAATATTGCCATGGAGAGACACATGACTATTAGTAAATCAGTTTTAACAGTGGGCGTTTTGGCCGTTTTATTAACGGGTTGTGAAACAACTAACACAGGTAAAGGTGCAGCAATCGGTGCAGCAACTGGCGCTGTATTAGGTAAAGCAACAGGCGACCATGACGATAAACGTATCTTCATTGGTGCTGCAATTGGTGCATTAGCAGGTGCAGCAGTTGGCGATTACATGGATAAACAAGAAGAAGCATTTCGCGATGAGCTAGCAGGCTCTGGTGTTGAAGTGGTTCGTGAAGGCGACAATATTCGTTTAGTAATGCCATCAAACATTACTTTTGCGACTGATCAATCTTATATCTCGTCGGGCTTTCACAGCACTCTTGATGCAATTGCGCAAGTGATGAACAAGTATGAAAAAACCTACTTAAGTGTTGAAGGTCATACCGACAGCACGGGTAAAGATAGCTACAACATGACGTTATCTCAGCAACGTGCGCAAAGTGTAAAAGATTATCTAGTTAATCATCAGATCATATCTGCACGCATCAGCACGCGAGGCTATGGTGAAACGCGCCCTGTAGCGAGCAACGATACAGCTAATGGTCGTGCTTTAAATCGCCGCGTAGAAATTCAGATCGTACCGAATACACAAGGTTAGATATTACATCTAGATTTGTGGTCAGGTTTGATATGCCCTTTCAAACCTGACATTTCCCTTCTTATATCGACTCGCTTAATTAATCTCGATTAAACTGTAATTCGCACAATTGTTTATACAATGGGTTAGTCTCAAACAACTGTTGATGCGTACCCGTTGCAATAATTTCTCCTTTATCCATTACGACAATCACATCAGCATGTTTAACTGTTGCCAAACGATGGGCAATAATCAGGGTTGTTCTGTCTTTCATTAGATGCTCAAGGGCAGCTTGTACATGAAATTCACTTTGTGCGTCGAGTGCACTAGTTGCTTCATCAAGCAATAAAATTGCTGGGTCTTTTAAAATTGCTCGCGCCAGTACTATACGTTGTTTTTGCCCACCAGAGAGCCTGACACCTTGCTCCCCCAAAAAGCTGTGATAGCCATCAGGAAGTTGATTAATAAACTCATCGGCATGAGCATATTTAGCCGCCGCATATACTTGCTCGTCAGTGGCGTTTGGGTTGCCATAACGTATGTTGTGCATTACGTCTGAGCTAAATAAAATTGGGTTTTGTGCCACCATCCCCATTTGCTGGCGTAAGCAATCAAGAGAGAGTGCTTTTATGTCTATGCCCGCCAGCGAAATACTCCCTGAACTTGGGTCGTAAAAACGTTGCAGTAATTCAAACAATGTTGTTTTACCAGCGCCCGATGGGCCAACGATTGCAACAGTTTGTCCTTGTTTTACTTGTAAGTTAAGCGCATTTAAAGCGGCTTTATCTGGCCTTGAAGGGTAATGAAAAGATACATCATTAAACTCGATAGCAGGGTGATTAAGCTTGTTTGTCTCAAGTTGTGCATCATGATTTTTATCTGGGCTTTTGATCATGCTTTCAACGGCAAGTAGCTCTAATAATCGCGCTGCTGCACCTGCGGCTCTTTGTAGCTCACCGTACACTTCGGCAACCGTTGCTACAGACATCGCCACCATAATCGCATAAAACACGAAAGCACCGAGCTCACCACCTGTCATGGTGCCAGCTAATACGTCACTGCCGCCAACCCAAAGCATCACACTAATGGCACTAAAGGTCAGAAATATCACCGCGGCAATCAAAAACGAGCGCTGTTTGATGCGGCTTTTTGCTACTTGAAACGCCTTGTTGGTTTCTTCGTTAAATGCTGCTTTTTCACGCTCTTCATGACTATAACTTTGCACGACTTTTATATTTTGAATGATCTCGCCTGCGTAGGTGCTGATATCGGCAATGGCATCTTGGCTTGAGCTTGCGAGTTTTCGTACCTTTCGGCCAAAAATCATCATCGGCAGTAATACCACAGGCACACAAGCAACAACCACAAGGGTTAGCTTTAAGTTAGTGATGAGTAGCATAGCCAAGCCACCGATGAGCATTAAGCTACTGCGTAATGCCATCGAAAAAGAGGAACCTATAATAGATTGCAACAAGGTGGTATCAGTGGTCAGACGCGACATCAGCTCGCCGCTGCGGTTTTCTTCAAAGTAGCTTGGGTGTAATGTAACGATGCGATCAAACACGGCTTTACGAATATCGTTACTGACTCGCTCGCCAATCCATGACATTAAATAAAAGCGACAAAAAGTACCTACCGCTAATAAGCTAATTAAACCAATCAGTACCATCACTGCTTGCTGTAGCTGAGCTTGTGAGCCTGCAATAAAACCATGATCAATAACAAATTTAACACCTTGTCCAAGAGATAAGTTGACTCCGGCGGTAAGCAACAAGGCGCCAAGCGCTGCAAACACTACCCATTTGTAGGGTTTTATAAAAGCTAATATCGGTAATAAGCTGCTAAATGCGGCCTTTTCTTTATTGTTAGACATGCTAGATTCTTGTTGGTGAATAGGGTATAGATATGGTTATCAATGCTCTAAAAATCAACAGTTATTAAGGGATTAGTATGGAATCTACAACTATCAGCGGGCAATTCACTGTAAAATTAAACCCTATTGGCGGCTATGCAACAGGTAAGGATGGCGTTAATTTAGGGCGCATGTCGATTGATAAACAGTTCTCAGGACCATTAGAGGCAACAAGCCAAGGCGAAATGCTCAGTGCCATGACTGCGACTCAAGGTAGCGCAGGTTATGTAGCGATTGAACAAGTTGTTGGGAGCTTAGAAGGTAAGCAAGGTAGTTTTGTACTGCAACATTTTGGCACCATGGATAAGGGGACTGACCGATTGATTTTAGAAGTGGTGCCAGACTCCGGCGCAGGAGAGCTTGAAGGTCTTTCTGGTAAAATGGCAATTCGAATTGAATCGGGTATTCATCATTATGACTTTGAATACCAACTGATGGACTAACATGCAAAAAGTAGTTGAGTTTAAAAAGAAGCGCTTTTTCGGCGGCATCGATATTGAGGCATTAAATCAACGGGTGTTCGAGTTAGGCCAAGCTGGTTGGCAAGTGAAAACAATTACCACTGCCACTGGGTTTTATGGTCAGATAACATCCGTTTTATTACTAATTGAGAATAACGAATAATGACACTAACTGAGTGGTTGAGTTTAGTTTTAATTTGCGTGATGGGTGCGATGTCGCCTGGGCCGAGTTTAGCTGTAGTATTAAAACATAGCCTACATGGCGGCATGAAAAACGGCATGTTAGCGGCGTTAAGCCATGGTATTGGGGTTGGTTTTTATGCGTGTGCCTCGTTACTTGGCCTAGGCGCGCTGATGACGCAGCTACCAACGCTTTATCAAGTGCTGGTATATGGCGGTGCAGCATACCTGGCATATTTAGGTATTCGTATTCTGTTAGCTAAACCTAGCTCGCAAACACTGAATGTTGAGCAGGCTAAGCCTAGTCCCCGCAGCGCGTTGCAAGATGGCTTTGCCATTGCCTTTTTAAATCCAAAACTAGCAGTGTTCTTTTTAGCACTGTTTTCGCAATTTATTGATCCAGAAAGCCTGACTTTGCAGGTTGGCTTAATCATGTGTTTAACGGTATTTGTGCTTGATACAGGCTGGTATCTACTTGTTGCACTGTTAACTGAAATATCAAAAAAGCGTTTTGGTTTTACCAAAGCGAATCCGTGGTTTGAAAAATTGCTAGGGATAATCTTTATTGCCTTAGCTGTTCGCGTCGTTATTACCCTATAAAACCCTCTATATTGCGATTACATCACGAATAAAAAAAGGGTTGTGATCGCTGCTTTCCCCAGTAAGCTCCTATTGCATACGTATTCATCACACAATATTTACCTTTTGGTTACACTTTATTGGTTGTTTTTTGACAACAACAATAACCACAAATACAACACTTCCAACGACAACAGGGTGGGAATCCAATGGGGAAATTCAAGCTAAGTGCACTTATGCTGGCTTTAGTGGCAGCAAATAGTGCAATGGCGGCGACGGAAGAAGAACGCACATCAGCGAAGGAAATCGATCCTGAGCTAGAAGTAATCGAAGTGCGCGGCTTTAGTCGCAGCTTAATTCAATCATTAAATCAAAAACGTTTTAGTGACACTGTCTCTGAGCAGCTATCAGCCGATGATCTAGGCGCATTGCCTGATGTGTCTATGGCTGATGCATTAACACGTCTGCCGGGGATCTCAGCGGTACGCACTGGTGGCCAAGCTGCCGAAATCAACATTCGCGGTTTATCAGGTGGATTTGTTTTTTCGACATTAAACGGTCGTGAGCAAGTATCTACCAGTGGTAGCCGTAGTATTGAGTTTGACCAATATCCGTCTGAGTTAATCAGCTCGGCGGCGGTGTATAAGTCGCCAAAAGCCTCACTCATTGAAGGGGGCGTCGCGGGGACGGTAGAGCTACAAACAGCCAGCCCATTGGATAACGACCAGCAACACAAATTTACTGCGAATGTACGTGGTATGTATAACGACCGTGCTTCAGAGGTATTTGATGCCACCGAATACGGCGACCGTATTAGCTTTTCTTATCAAGGCAAATTTCTTGACGATACGTTAGGTGTGGCATTGGGTTACGCGCGACTATTCCAGCCAAGTGTGGCGACTCAGTTTATCGGTTTTGCTTACAACGGCAATAAAGATGTTGATGGACTGGCCAATGATACTGATGGCCCAGTAGATAACCCTGCTAATGAATACATTAGCGAGGGTTTTGAGCTTCAGCACTTAGGTGGTGAAGAAACCCGTAATGGTTATTTAACCTCGATTGAATGGGCACCAGCCGATAACTTTAAACTAAAAGGTGATGCGTTTTTATCGCGTTTTGATAGCGAATCATTTGCCCGTGGTTTTCGGGTTAAGTTTGGTGGTCCGTCTGCGGTTTATGCTAACCCAGTACTTGACGGTAATGCGGTGATTGGTGGCGCGATTAACCGCACATCAAATAGCTTTACCCGTGTTGAGATCGTTAATGATGATAACCAAGACTTTGATGAAGTAGACAGCTACGGTATTAATGCCGATTGGCAAATTACTGAGCGTTTGAATGTCAATGCTGATGTGTCGTTATCTCGTGCTAAGAGTAATTTCCGTAATGGTTTACTGTGGGTATTGGTTGCAGAAGATGCCACCGTTGAGAACCCTGTGTTCGATACCAATGTATCGCTTAACTATCAATTAAACGGCTTAAACTTGCCTGATGTAGGTTTTAACCAAGCCGACGCGTTTAGCGATATTGACCGCGTTATGGTCAGTAAATACGGTATTTATCCGTATGAAAATGAAGATGAAGTCAAAGCGTTCCGACTCGATTTTAAATATGAGTTAGAGAATAACTGGTTCAGCTCAATTGAATTTGGTGCGCGTTATTCAGACCGTGAGTACAGTAATAATCGCTCTGTATTTGAGTACGGTAACGACGGCGCATTCTCTTCGACTCAACCACCGCTTCGCCTTACTGATGACATGGCTACAGTGGTAGATTGGCAAGGTGAGTTTAGCTATTTCCCATCATACCTAGCGATAGATTTAGATAAAGCGCTCAACGCGTGGTTCCCAAGTGGTATTCCGCAGCCAGTACAAACCTGGGGTAATGCCGATGGTGTTGTTGATTTAGATGGTGATGGTGAGCCAGATGCACAAGGCTATACCACTAACTACTCATGGACCATGTTACAAAGTGGCTCAGTGTATGAAGAGGTGGTATCAGCCTACCTGATGCTTAACATTGATACTGAAATTGGCACTTTACCCGTTACAGGTAATATTGGTATTCGCTGAGTAGATACCGATCAGTCAGCGACGGTACTCGAAAACGTCGGTGGCGATCCGCAACTCGGTGCGCAGTATATTGTTGATGACAATGGCATTGTTAACGACCTTTATGCACCAAGCGTATTAGGCATTAAATATACAGACTACCTGCCTTCATTAAACCTGAACTTTAAAGTGAGTGACGCGACACAAATTCGTTTTGCTGCGGCAAAAGTGATGGCGCGTGCTCCGATTAACCGTTTAGCGGGTGATGCCAGTGCATCGGTTAACAATGACGGCGAAATTAACGGTTCAAGTACTAATAACCCATTCTTAAAACCTTTCTATGCTGATCAATACGATATCTCGTACGAGCAATACTTTGAAGACACCGATGGTGCACTGGTTGTTGCTGCGTTTTATAAGAATATCGACTCATTCATAGATACGGTGGCCATAGAGAACTTTGACTTTAAAGGGAATGGTTTTAACGTACCAGAATACATAGTCGACCCAGTCAGCGGTGAGCAAATCGAAACCACTAATGGTGTGTACACAACTGCGGTTAACAATGCTAAGGGCGGTTATATTCGTGGTATTGAGCTTGCCTATACGCAAGTTTTCTCTTTTTTACCCTCACCGTTTGAAGGTTTAGGTATTAACGCTAGTTACTCATATACAGAGAGCGAAGTGCAGTCTATCACCGATTTAGGTGGTGATTCTGTATCGCAAGACTTACCTGGCCTTTCAAACAATGTTTTTAACGGCACACTTTTTTACAGCTATGAAAACTTTGAAACACGTTTGAATGTGCGTTATCGCGATGATTTCGTATCAGAGCAAGTTGCTGTCAATGAGCAAGTGGTGAATTTTGATGCAGAAACGGTTGTCGATTTCCAAACATCGTATCAGTTCACAGATTCATTCGGCATGTTATTACAAGTGAATAACTTAACCGATGAACCAACACAAAGCTACTTTGGAACAACCAGTAAAACAGGCACCACGCAATTCTTTGGTCGTCAGTTTTATCTAGGTTTTACCTATAACCATTGATCAGTGAGTTGGAGATAAAAATATGAAAATAATAGCTAATTTTAGCCGCTTACTGATTGCATGTAGCATGGTATTGCTAGCTGCATGTGGTGGTGGCGCAAGTAACGATATAGATTCAGGACAAGTATTATTGACCTGTAGTGTCCCACAAGTTCCCAATGAAGCGGGGACTGAGTGTGTTGATCCTCCGCCGATTAGTTGTCCGGCACCAACGGTACCCGATGAGAATAATGAGAGCTGCGTAGTAGGCGCTGATCCCACTTTGCCTGATCCTGTGGTTTTCCCTGCTGATGACGAAGCCATCTTATTCTATAACCGCACCAGTGATGATGCCTACGAAGGCTATCGATTACACTCATGGAATAACGATGACTGTGATTCTTACGCAGCACCGTTTGATGCCACTGATTGGGCAAATGGTCATGAATACGATGGTATTGACCCTAATTATGGCGCGTACTGGATTGTAAAACTAAAAGAGGGTTACAACGAGTGTGCTAACTTCATCGTGCATATTGGTACCGAAGGGTCTGGCAAAGCGTTTGGTGATGTTGATTTAAAAATGCCATTGATGCAGGACGATGAAAAGTTCCAACGCATGAACTTTACCATTCATGGTGAACCATCAGTATTTGAATATCCAATTGTTAGCTTAGGTGAACGTCCGGTGAGTATTTCTGGTGCATCAGCGCATTGGATAGATTTATCTACTGTGATTTATCAGCCAAGTAATGAGCTGACAAGTATCATTAAATTACACTCTTCAAGCAGTGCTGATTTAGCTGTCGATGAAGATACCGGTGAGCTAAATGGTCAAGTGGTTGAGCTTACATCGACATCTTTAAGCGATGAGCAAATCGCTAAAGTACCACACCTTGCTGGATGGAATGCGTACCAAGGTAGCTGGGATGCAGCCGCTGCAAAAGAGCTTATTAAACAACAATTAGTTGTGGCAGGCTACGATGCTGATGGCAAGCTAATTGAAGCAACCTATGTGCAAACCGCTAAAGCCCTCGATGACTTATATACCAGTGGCGAAAGTGACGCTAATGAAGCACAACTTGGTGTGCATTACGCCAATAATGGCATTGATGTGTCGGTTTGGGCGCCTACAGCCAGCAATATGAAACTAGCGCTGTATGATGCTAATAAAACTGAGCTAGAACAACTTGCTATGACCTTTGATAGCGCAACGGGTATTTGGTCTAGCAATGTCGATATTAGTCACGATCGCCATTACTACCGCTTTATGTTTGATGTTTATCATCCGACGACTAAGCAAATTGAAAGCTTATGGAGCACAGATCCTTATTCACTTAATGTTTCAACCAATGGTTTATATAGCCAACTAATTAACCTTGATGATGAAGATACTAAACCAACCGGCTGGGATGAGCGTATGGTGCCAACAATTGATTACCCTGAGCAAGCGGTAATTTATGAAGGTCATGTGCGTGATTTTAGTGTGCGTGATGAAACAGTCAGTGAAGCAAACCGTGGTAAGTATTTAGCGTTTACTGAGCTTGATAGCGCACCAATGCAACATCTTAAAAAGTTAGCAGATAATGGCTTAACACATTTCCATTTACTGCCACTGACTGATATTGGCACCATTGATGAAGATGCCAGTCAGCGTGTTGATATTACCGCAACCTTAGGTGATTTATGTAGCCGCATTGACGATGATGCCGATGCATGTAAAACCGAAGATAAGAGTGCATTGATAGTTGATTTAATGGCGTCTTACCTACCTGGCTCTGATGATGCTCAAGCACTTGCTAATGCAATGCGTGGTGTTGATAGCTTTAACTGGGGTTATGATCCGCATCATTTTATTGCGCCTGAAGGCTCTTACGCTTCATCGCCTGAAGGTATTGCACGAGTCAAAGAAACGCGTGCGATGGTCCAGTCTTTACAAGAAATTGGTTTACGTGTCGTGCTAGATGTTGTTTACAACCACACGACCTCATCAGGTGTTTGGGATAAATCAGTCTTCGATAAACTGGTACCAGGTTATTACCACAGATATAACGAAACATCAGGCGATATCGAGCGCTCAACCTGTTGTGAAAATACAGCAACAGAACATGTCATGATGGATAAGTTTGTTACTGATTCTATGGTGATTCTAGCCCGTGATTTTGGTTACGATAGCTTCCGCTTTGATGTGATGGGGCATATGCCAAAAGCATCAATTATGACCGCACTTAGTGCAGTGCAAGCGGTTGACCCTGATACCTACTTCTATGGTGAAGGGTGGAACTTTGGTGAAGTCGCTGATAACCGTTTATTTGTGCAAGCTAAACAAATGGATATGGCAGGCACTGAAGTAGGCACCTTTAATGACCGTATCCGTGAAGCAATTCGTGGTGGTGCGTTCTTTAGTAATAATGCCACAGATGGCAATTTATCTGAGCAAGATACGTTGCGTTTATCACTGGCAGGTAACTTACAAAACTACATTCTTAAAGACTTTAAAGGTAATTCAGCAAAAGGCAGTAGCTTTAGTTGGAGTGGTCAGCCTGCGGCTTATGCACTCGATCCGGCTGACAGCATTAACTATGTCTCTAAGCATGATAACGAAACATTGTGGGATCAGCTGCAATATAAACATGGCACTAACTTAAGTATTGAAGAGCGTGTGCGTGTTCACAATATGGCTTTAGCTATGCCGCTGATGAGCCAAGGTATTCCATTTATGCAAATGGGTGCTGATATGCTGCGTTCTAAATCAATGGATCGTAACAGCTATGATTCTGGTGATTGGTTCAACTTTGTTGATTTCAGTAAAGAAACCAACAACTGGAATGTAGGTTTACCGCCTGCGCAAGATAACCAAGCGAAGTGGGGCGAAATTGCACCTATTTCGGCAAATACGAATGCGCAAGCGATGGCTAGCGACATTGAATACGCAAGTAATGTATTTACTGAGTTCTTAGCAATTCG
This sequence comes from Pseudoalteromonas sp. OFAV1, assembly GCF_021532595.1. NCBI lineage: Bacteria > Pseudomonadati > Pseudomonadota > Gammaproteobacteria > Alteromonadales > Pseudoalteromonadaceae > Pseudoalteromonas > Pseudoalteromonas sp. OFAV1. The sequence continues at coordinate 31,622 of NZ_JAKGBG010000011.1, read as the reverse complement.
TAGTGCCAGCCCACTATTTAGTTTAACCACAGAGCAAGACATCTTAGACCGCGTTGGCTTCCACAATATTGGTAAGCGTCAACAGCAAGGCTTAGTCGTGATGAGTATCGATGATGGCGTTGGTTTGACTGATCTAGATAGCCAATACGATGCCATTGTTGTGGTGATGAACGGCACAGAGCAAAGCTTATCGCATACGGTATCAACGGCTGCGGGTTTTGAGCTTCATCCTGTTTTAAAAGCGAGTGTTGACTCTAGTATGTCAGCGGCAAGCTTTATAGCTGGTGAGGGCGAAGGTACCTTTAATGTTCCGCCATATACTGTTGCTGTGTTTGTGAAACCACAAGCTGATGCACAAGGCGAAGGCCTAAGTGCCGATGCGACTGTGGGGGCACCTGATATCGTACCATTTGGTAGCACAACAGTTTATGTTCGTGGCTCGTTAAACGACTGGGGTACGGCAAATAGCTTTGAATATGTGGGTAATGGCGAGTACAAAATTGCCATTCCTCTAACAGCGGGTAGTTATGAGTTTAAAGTCGCTTCAGAAGATTGGTCTACCGTTGATTTTGGAGCGCTTTCTGCCGATGTTGCTGAGGTGATCGAAGGTGAAGATGAGCCGCTAACACGTAGTGGTGCCAATATGATCTTTACGGCGGCAATGGATGCTGTTTATGTGTTCTCATTCGATGCCACAGACACCGATAACCCAGTACTTAAGGTTTATAACGAAGAGCCATTTGTTGGCACTGCAATTTATGTGCGCGGTAGCTTAAATGATTGGGGTACCAGTGACGAGCTGATGTATCAAGGTAAAGGTATTTATACCTTCACTAAACAGCTAACCGCGGGTAGCTATGAATTCAAAGTAGCCTCTGAAGACTGGAGTACGGTGGATTATGGCTCAGGTGAAAGCAGCGCGGCAGTCACTGTGGGTACAGAAAAACTGCTCGCAGTAAAAGGTGCAAACATGACAATGGATATTGCAATCGATGGTCAATATCAGTTTGTGTTTGATGCCAGCAACCTTGAAGAGCCACTCATGAGCGTATTCAATGCAGAAATGTTTGGCGCAACTCAGGTGTACTTACGCGGTAGCGTTAATGGCTGGGGCACAGATAACCCACTGATTTATGCAGGTGATGCGATGTACAGTACCACCATGACATTAGAAGCAGGTGATTATGAGTTCAAAGTCGCTTCTGAAGATTGGAGTACCGTAGATTATGGCGGCAGCGGTGATGCCCCTGTTGCTGTACTTGGCGAAGCCGCTTTACTAGAAGCCGTTGGCGCCAATATCGCCCTGAGTATTGCAGCTGCTGGCGATTATCGTTTTACAGTGCGAGGACCTGACCTGAGTAAACTAACAGTGACGGTTGAAGCAGTGGAGTAGCTTTCCCTGCAGTACCCTTAAGCCGGGCTTTTGCTCGGCTTTTTTTGTATTTAATGAAAAGTTTGTATATTGTCATAACTACTTATCAAGGAGCCTATGATGACAGAAACCAGTTTATTGAGTGCCAGCTTTGATCCAAAAGTAAAACAGTATTGGTTATTACTGGGTATTTTTACCTGTGTGATTAGTATGGTAGGTATCCCTTTCATTCCCATTGTTGCGTTAATAATCTGGCTGGTGGCAGGGCGTATTTTAGCGGCGATGTCAGCCACGTTGCTAACGCGTAAGTTAGTGGTAAAACGCGGTGTATTCTTTAAAGAAGAAAAATCGATCCCACTTGAAAAAATAACCGATGTGGCACTTAGCCAAGGTCCTTTGATGCGTCAATTTGGTCTTTATCGACTGAGTTTTGAAACGGCAGGTCAATCAGGGCAAGGTGCATTAGTATCATTACTCGGAGTGGTTGATGCAGAGGCTTTTCGCGAAGCAATCTTGAAACAAAAAGATGAGATGACGCAAAGCAGCAGTGCTAAAGCTGAGCATAAACCTGAAGATAGTCAGTTAGAACTGCTGCGTTCACTTACTTATAGCGTAAAAAACATTGAGCAAATGTTAGTTACGCTATTAGATGAAAAGCGTTAAGCCAGTTGTAAAGTAGGGTTACCAGCTTGTACGCTGAGCGCTTTTTGACGCTCGCTAAGCAGTGTGTAATCGGCTGTTTTAACGCTACTTACATAATGCCACTGGGCTAGTGCTTGCTGTTGAGTAAAGGTGACCGTTAAGTAACCGCGTTCCACTAAATTGTTGTAAGCTAAGTCGTTAACCAGTAATGCAATAACTTGCTCAATTTGTGCGACAGCTTCGCTCGGTTGCGTATTTAACGCTAAGTAGTTCTCAAGACCCGGAGAAGAAACCGAAGATGTGGCAAACTCAACACCAGCTGCAGCTTTAGCAGAAACAGGGTTACTGTCATCAGTGACTAATTGTCCTGCCCAGCTGTTATGCGTATCACCCGCTAAAACCACCAAGTTCTTTTGCGCTGCAATTGCAGTCCCAAGTATTACCTCACGTTCATAAGCATAGCCATCCCATGCATCAAGATTATAAGGCGCTGTTGTTTCTACGCGTGCTCGCTGCTCACTAGTAACCGTTGGATCGCCAGCTAATATACGGCCTTTAATTTGCGCAAGCTCACTAAATAACGTGTTTGCTTGAGCAAGTAATGCAGATGGGTCAGCACCGCTTGCTTGAGTCACTTGAATATTCATAAGTAACTGCAAAATCTCAAATGGCAAATGCATTTTGGTCATCAGCACTTGTTGCCCAAGTACTTGCCATTGTGTTGTTGCTGTTGTTAAACCATCAGTTAGCCATGTAAGTTGCTCGTTACCTAATAGGGCACGAGTCGGTGAGCTAATTGCTGCAACAAAGTCAGCTTGTCCTTGGCTGCTGGTTAAATCGAAATCTGCATAATTAACTTGCTCGTCGCGAGCTAAAACACGGGTATCGAGCATGTGTAACGACACTAAATTGCCAAACTCGAAGCGTCGATAAATACGTTCTTTATCGGCTACATTACGGATAGGCATCCATTCAAAGTAGGCTTGTAGCGCATGCATTTTGCGCTCGCTAAATTCACCTTCGCCGTCGTTGTGATTTTCAGCGCCACTGCGCCATGTATCATTAGTTATTTCATGGTCGTCCCAAACAGTAATAAATGCACAATGACTATGGGCAGCTTGCAGGTTTTCGTCTTTACGATAATGGGCGTAACGTTTGCGATAATCCGCTAAAGAAATGATTTCGTCGCTATTGTCATCAGGTAATAAACGGCCAAGTTCGGCGGCATTTTCAGTGGCATAACCTGTATTACCATATTCGTAGATGTAGTCACCTAGGTGCAGTACTGCATCTAAATCGGTTTGTTTTGCGATTTCACCATACACATGAAAGTAGCCAGCAGGATAGTTAGCGCAAGAGACAACGGCAAATTTTACTTGTTCTATGTTGTCGGTTGGAAGCGTTTTACCTGCTCCAGTAGGTGAGGTTTTACCATTACTTATGAAGCGGTAGTAATAGGTAGTGTTAGCATCGAGACCTTGCAGATCAACTTTTAAGGTGAAGTCGGTTGCATCGCTTACCTGTGTTTCGCCATCATGGCTAATGGTTGTGAAGTTAGCATCTGTTGAGGCCTGCCAAACAACGTTAACACTCGTGACGTTTTCAAGTGGTGTTATGCGAGTCCAAATAATGAGACTGTCAGCGAGAGGGTCGCCACTGGCAACACCGTGATCAAAGCTGACAGGGATTTGCTTTGTGGTTTCGTCATCATCGTCATTAAGACTACAGCCCGTTAAACCGAAAGATAAAACGGCGGCTCCAAAACCAGCCGCCGATGCTTTTAAAAAGCGTCTGCGTGTAAAAGTCATTGCTCTGTACCTATAAGTAGAAAAGTACGAGCTTATCCGACCAGTGTTACTGTTCTATGAAGTTAAAACACCTGACAAATTTGTTCTGCATTACAGGTGATTACAGTGACATTTTCGTAGCCAACACGAGTCAGAGCTTCGGCACTCAGTGTGGCACGAGCACTACTTGCACAGTGTAAGTAAATGGGTCTTGCAGGATCTTTTTCAATTTCCATTAATTTCATTTCAAGTACACCGCGTGGGATATTAATTGCACCTGTTGCTGCTTTAGTTGCGTGTTCAGCAGGCTCACGTACGTCTATTAATAAACCGTGGTTTTCGCTTAATTCTTGTTTTGCTTGGTCAGCGCTAATGCGGCGCTGGTTTGGGGCAACAATTTTCATTAAGTCAGGAATTGGTGTCAGCATACTAATCCTCCATGCCAAGTCTGCGTAAAATGGTGATCATTGGGCACCATTTCGTGAATGCCGATTGAATTAAGTTTAGAGCAATAAATACCGTAAACCAAATCCACAGCGGACTGTGAAACTGTTGTAGCAACAATGAAATACAGATCATTACACCAGCAATTAGGCGAAGCGCGTCATTTAGTTTCATAATAAGACCTCGATAACAGAGTGATGTATTTAATATATTAGATAATACTACATTAGTAAATTCTAATATTAGACTTTTCTAATATATCAATCTATACTTTAGCGGTATTTTAAGAATATAGAGTAGTGTGATTATGAACATCGATTTTGCGGCTATGGCCGACAATGTGGAACAAGCAGAGCAAATGCTAAAGATATTGGCGAATAAAAATCGCTTGATGATCTTATGTTCGCTGCAAGATGGTGAAATGAGCGTGAGCGAATTAAACGAAGCTGTGCCGTTGGCGCAGTCAGCATTATCGCAACACTTAGCGGCACTAAGAAAAGCTCAGATAGTCGCGACTCGACGCGAAAGCCAAACTATCTATTATCGCGTGGTGGATGAAAACGTAGTATCGATCTTAGCAACCCTATATGGTTTATTTTGCAAAGGTAATTAAGCAATGAATGCTATCGATAATGCAGTAAAAAACAGCTTGAGCGGCCGCCTCCCTGTCATTATTTTTATTATGTCGGTGCTGCTTGGTTTAATGGCATTAAAGCAAACCCCTCGTGAAGAAGAGCCGCAAATTGTGGTTCCTATGCTTGATATATATGTGGCAGCACCAAACGTTGAAGCGCCAGAAGTAGCAAGGCTGGTAACTGAACCTTTGGAGAAGTTATTGGCGCAGTTAACGGGCGTTGAGCATATTTACTCGACCACACAAAGTAATGCTGCTGTTGTTACTCTTCGCTTTGAAGTCGGTCACGATCGCGAGCAAGCCATCCTCGACACTTACGCTAAACTCTATAGCTATCAACACACTATGGCGTCAGTGATCAGCTCATGGCAAATACGTCCGGTTGAAGTGAACGATGTACCCATTGTGATGCTGGGCTTATTTAGTAAAGATCCAAAACTTTACGATGATTATCAACTAACCCGCTTTGCTAACGAAATCGCTAACAGTTTACAGCGCATCGAAAATACCAGCGAAGTGAAAGTGATTGCAGGTAGAACTCGTCAATTAACGATTAACCTTGATGCAAGTGCCCTTGCTGCACACCAAACAACATTAACCGATGTGTATTATGCGCTTAGCGTATCTAACCAATTAGTGAATGTGGGCAGCGTTGTTGAGGGTAAGCAGCAAATTGCCTTACAAGTGGGTGATGTTTTACGCTCTCAATCTGCGATTGAACGGCTTGTTGTCAATGTGGTTAATGGTAAGAGTGTTTACCTAAGTGATGTGGCTCAGGTGAGTGATGGGCCAAGCGAAGCACAAAGTTATCAATGGTTGGCTCATTCAGATAATCAGCAACAACTTCCTTTAGTCACTATTAGTGTCGCTAAGCAAGCAGGCACCAATGCGGTAGCTGTAGCCAACGAAGTACACAGCATGATGGACAGTTTATCGGCTAATCTACTACCAGATGAAGTGGGCTACACCGTACTGCGTGACTATGGCCAAACCGCAAATGAAAAAGTAAATAACCTTACATCGAGCTTAGTGTTTGCGGTATTTACCGTGGTTATTTTTGTTGGCGTATTTTTAGGTTGGCGACCAGCGATTGTTGTGGGGCTAGCGGTACCTATTTGCTACGGCATCACCCTGACACTTGATTTTGCCTTTGGCTATACGATTAACCGAGTCACGCTGTTTGCATTAATACTTTCTTTAGGTTTATTGGTTGATGATCCCATTACTGGGATAGACAACATAAGTCGCTTTTTAACAAAAAAAGGCGATAAAAAACAACGCATAGTTGATGCCATGAGCGAAATTCGTGTGGCGCTGTTTATGTCTACATTGACCATTATGATGGCATTTATCCCACTTGCATTTATCACCGGCATGATGGGGCCGTATATGGCACCGATGGCATTTAATGTACCGGTCAGTGTGATGGTTTCAACCATAGTGGCATTTTTTGTCACACCATGGTTAGCCATGAAATTACTTAAAGCGCCAGTCGATGACAGCATGCAACTAGAAGCTAATCCCCATAGCTTATACGAGCGCATGTTATCGCCATTACTTGAGTCTAAAGGCCGCGCCAAACTCGTTTTATGGACCACATTAGCTTTGTTTGTCGCCAGTGCCATGTTACCCGTAATGCGTGCAGTGCCTCTAAAGCTATTACCGTTTGATAATAAAAACGAGTTGCAAGTTTTAATTGATATGCCAGAAGGCACAAGCCTTGAGCAAACCGCCGCTTTCACTCGACAAGTACAAACCATCACTTGGCAATTAAATGAAGTAAGTGAGGCGGCAGCCTATGTTGGTCAGCCATCAAGCATGGACTTTAATGGTATGGTGCGTGGTTATTATCGACGTGAAGCTGCTAATTTAGCTGAACTCAGAGTATTACTGCTCGATAAAACTGAGCGTGATCATCAATCTCATGGTGTGGTCATGCGCTTGCGTGCCGCATTAGCGCCACTGGCAACCGATGGCATTGTAATTAAAGTGGTTGAAGTGCCACCGGGTCCGCCGGTTTTAAGTACCTTAGTGGCTGAAGTTTACAGTGAGCCATTTGTTGATACAGACACGCACTATCAAGCAGCCCTTGCTGTTGCTGCAAGGTTAAAACAAGAGCCGCATGTGGTTGAAGTTGATACCAGTATTGCTGCCAATGCGCCGTTACAGCGTTTTGTTACCGATAAAAGTAAAGCATCATTGTCGGCGGTGTCTACGCAAGATATTGCCCAGACCTTAGCCATTGCCTCGCATGGGCAAAATGTTGGGGTGTTATATGTTAGCGGCGAAACAGATCCTGTCGATATAAAACTGCAACTACCATATCAAGACCGTAACCAATTTGCTCAATTGCTGGCATTACAAGTGCGTGGCGATAGGGAGCTTGCAAAAACCAGTGACGAATTTGGGCTGCAAAGTGCACCGCGGCCGCTGGTGGCGCTATCTGAGTTAGGTGAATTTCAGCATCAAGAGGTTGCCAAGCCAATTATGCGTAAAGATCAGCGTAATGTTGTATATGTTATGGCTGAACTAAATGGTCGTACCCCTGCTGAAATTATTGCTGACGTCAATGCCGACTTAGCCATCAGTGCTGACGAATTTAGCCAAACTGATTGGCAAAGTAGGCACTTTTTCAATAATGGTGGTAGCCAAGCTTGGCAATTACCTGCTGGCACTGATGTGACCTTTAGTGGTGAAGGTGAATGGCGAATTACCATTGATGTATTTAGAGATATGGGGATTGCCTTTGCGTTTGCGCTCACTGCAATTTTCATCATCTTACGCATTCAAACAAACTCAGCGAGTTTATCACTGATCATCATGTCGGCTATTCCATTAACCGTAATAGGGATCATGCCGGGCTTTTGGCTATTAAATCAATTTGGAGAGCGCAGCATTGCTGGTGCTCCTGAGCCGGTGCTATTCACCGCAACAGCCATGATAGGCATGATTGCACTTGCCGGTATTGTGGTTCGTAACTCACTTATTTTAGTTGAGTTTATTAATCAAGCTCGCGGTCAAGGTATGGCAATTAAGCAAGCTTTGATTGCCGCAGGTACGGTGCGTATGCGCCCTGTGTTACTGACAGCGGGAACCACCTTATTAGGTAACTTGGTGATCACCTTAGACCCGGTATTTAGCGGTCTAGCGATCGCAATTATTTTTGGTATTGTGGCATCAACATTGTTCTCATTATTTGTTGTGCCGCTGGTTTATTATTTAGTGTTTGCAAAGGATGCAGCCAAAGAGGAACAAGCTCATGCAGGGTAAATCAAAACTTATTGGTTCAATTATCGCGTTATCAGTGATTATTGTGGCGGTACTTTACATGGCGGGCAGTTTCTCTGATAAGCAAGCTGCAGGCATGAAAAACCCATCAGCAAATGATTACACTGGTCAGTTAGTCACTGTAACACTGGCAGATATTGCGCGTGATGAAGTTGTACCGGGTACTGTGATTGCCAAACAAAATACGCAAATCTCATCACGGGTTATGGCACAAGTTGAGCGTTTAAATGTACGCGCTGGCGATACAGTAACACAAGGTGATGTGCTAATTACCTTGCAGCAAGATGACTTTAAAGCTGGGCTTGCTCAAAGCGAAGCACAAATAAATGCAATTAATGCATCGCTAACTCAAGCAGAGAAACAACTAAAGCGTATTAACGATTTATACAAGCAAGGTTTGGTATCTGTTAGCGAATACGACGATGCAAAAGCAAGGTTCGATAATTTAACTGCGAACCTAGCGATTGCTAAACAGCAGCAAACACAAGCGCAAGTTGCACTGAGTTTTACGCAAATTAAAGCGCCGATTTCAGGTGTTGTGGTTGAGCGTTTTGCAGAGCCCGGCGATACCGCAACGCCTGGCACGCCATTACTCGCACTGTATAACCCACAACAATTGCAATTAGCATTTAATGTCAGAGAACAACAAGCAATTAAGCTGAATGTTGGCCAAACTCTAACAGTCAAATTACCCGCTTTATCAATATCAATGCCTGCCACGGTGACAGAAATCGTGCCGGTTGCTGATAGTGCTGCGCGTAGTATGGAAATCCGTTTAGAAACAGATGCGCAAACTGGGTTAATGCCTGGGCTTTATGCACAATTACAATTACCGCTCGCCACTGAAAAAGGGGTGTTGATTGAGTCAAGCTGGGTGCATCAATTCGGCCAATTGAGCATGGTCTATTTACTTGAAAATAATCAGATAGTGCGCCGCTACGTACGCCTTGGCGAAATGGTCGATGGACAGCAGCACATCGTTTCAGGTTTAAACCCGGGGGATGTGCTGGCTGTTGATTTTAAAACTAAATAAAGGTCGCTATTTCGTCCAGCGACTTTTTCACTAAGGCATGCTCAGGGATGGTTGCATCTGTGCCTGGGTAGCCTGCAATAAGCAGCATGTAAGGGCGCTCATTATCTTTATCGCGGCCACAAATTTCGGTTAAAAAGCTCATTGGCTTTGGTGTATGCGTGAGGGTAGCAAGGCCAGCTCTGTGTAGTGCTTGAATTAAAAAGCCGGTTGCTAGGCCAACAGATTCATGCACATAGTAATTGGTATTTTTGTCATCGGCAGAAATACCGCCTTTCTTTTGACTAAACACGGCAATGAGCCAAGGTGCATGCTCAAGGTAGGGCTTACTGGCATCTGTGCCAAGTGGTTTTAATGCATCTAACCATTCTTCACCTGCGCGACCTTCATAAAATGAACGCTCTAGTTTTTCGGCTGCTTCTCTAATTTGTTTTTTCACATCGCTACTATGTATTGCTACAAAGTGCCAAGGTTGATGATTGGCACCACTTGGTGCAGTGCCTGCCGCTTTAATACAGGTTTCGATTATTTCTTTTGGCACTGGGCGGTCGCTAAAACTGCGAATACTGTGGCGACGCTGACTCACGGCTAAAAACTCTTCGGCGCGTTTTAGCATCTCGTCATGAGGGTACTCAATAAAGTCATTGAGTGGCTGATTTTTGTGTTCTTGCATGGCTTTTCGCTTCTTGTGTGTTGATGATTTTAATTATGAATATGTTGGTTTCGGCGGTACTCTTTTAATTCATTGCTCAACCAATCTTTTGCATTGAGTAACGACCCATTGCTGAGTCTTACTTTATAGGGCTTACCGCTCCATGAGCTTTTACTCGCTAGGTTTTCGATAAACTTTTCGGCGGTTTTTGCATAGCGGGTTGCTTTTCGATATTTCATTGCAAGGTGTTCGGCAGCATCTTCACTTGAGTGCTCTGTGCCGTTGCGAATAAATATGGCGTCACTTTTAGCAACAAAATCAATAAGGTGGTTTATCTCTTGTTCTGGGGTCGCTGCATAACTGAATTGGCTAATGCTCAATAACATTAACGCGATTAACCAATATTCTTTTATACATAATCTCATAGCGTTTGATGCTCTATCGTCAGGGTTGCAATAATTGGGTTATGATCAGAGCTTGCAAGCTCAGGCACAACGGTTGTTTCTATTTTGACACCGCGAACCCATACTTGGTCAAGCGCTAATCCAAATGCTTTGGTACGTTTATCATCTAAATAGATAGCTTCGTGTAAACCTAGTTGGGTTAATGTTTGCTGTAATAATGCTTGGCGTTCATCACTCCAGGTATTGAGATCACCGGCAAATACGATAGGTCCCTTGTGCATGCGCATGATACTAGCTGCATCGTCGAGCTGTTGTTTAAAGTCACTAACGCCAAAAGTAAAGTTGATGCCATGCAGGTTAATGCTCAGCAATAACTGTTGATCTGGCAGCGCATATTCAACGATATTAGTGGCTTTTGGACTACGTAGCCAAGGCTCAACATGGGTGAGGGTGCAATGCACCGCGGCAGGCCAGCGGCTGAGTGTCATAACCCCTGATTGCACGCCGCCACTCTTATAGCCTTTAGCAAAGCGCCAGTAAGGTTTGAGCTTTGTAAGCGCAGGCTCTTCGATAGCTTCTTGCAGTAACACTATATCTGCATTGTCATTTAGCTTTTGCAAATCTGTGAGTAAGCCATCTATTTGTGCTTTGTAAATATTCCAACTCAATAATTTGAACTGATAAGGCAAGATATAATGTTCAGCGTAAGTTTGCATGCGACTTTGTGCTAACTGCTGTTGGCAATTAGCAAGGTCCACAGCGGTTTTGGTTATACCTTGCTGCTCATCTGAGCTAGGACCGCTTGAAAAACTATACCAAGACAGTGCACCCAAGCACACAAGTAATAAAAATATACGCAGATATGACGTCATAATGACCTTTATTTACTTTTCTTAAGAATTAGTCTTAGTTAGCCCCAGTTTAGTTCAAAGACTAAATGTTAGAAACTGTAGTATTTTCTACAATTTCTATACGCTTTCTTACCCAAAATAAGTACTCATGTTCTTATACTTACTGAGCTTAACAACTCAGACAAAGGAACTACTCATGAAACAAATGGCCTGTATGCTGCTTGCCTTATCGGTGACAGCGTGCTCATCAGTCACCATAGTGCCAGAAAAAACAACCAATAAATTAGCCACTAAAGCTGATTACCAAGATAGTCGCCCATTCTTTTTGTGGGGCCTCGTTGGTGAAGAGCGTGTTGATGTTAAGGCTATTTGCCAAGATAAAAAAGCTGCCCAAATGCAGTCACAACAAACAGTTGTAGATGGTGCACTAGGGTTAGTCACTCTCGGAATTTATGCTCCTCACACAGTAAAAGTATGGTGTGAGCAACAAGCACAGGAGCAACAACTATGAAAAGCCTACTAGTAACAGCTGTGTTAGTGGCAACCTTAAGTGGTTGCACAAATATCTACTTTGATAATGGCAGTGCTGCTCAAGCTAATAAAGCACCTGCGACAGAGCAATGGCATCATAACTTTGCCGCGGCGCTTTACGAAGGTTCAAAGCCTGTCGACCTATCTGAAGAGTGCCCAGACTCTGAGTGGCAAACCGTTCACACTTATAAGTCGTTCACCAATGGTTTAGCTGAAGTTGCAGTAAACCAAGTTGGGCCTATTTGGTACCCGAAAACAGTAGAAATAAGCTGTGCTCAAGTACCTTATAAGCCAGACTAGTTATTCATAACGTAGTGCATCAATTGGGTTTAAGCGTGCCGCTTTAATAGCGGGCGCTAAGCCAAACACAATACCAATCAATGAAGTAAAGCCAAATGACAGCATAATCGCCCAACCCGGTATGTAGGCATCTGGCATGCTCGGCACTAACACTGATATTAGTGCCGCAGCACCATACCCTATCGCTAAACCAATTAAACCACCAAAAAGTGATAGCACCACCGCTTCAACTAAAAATTGCAGCATAATAAAGCCAGGTGTTGCCCCTAATGCTTTTAAAGTGCCGATAACACGTGTGCGTTCTGTTACCGAAACCAGCATGATATTCATCACACCGATACCACCAACTACGAGGCTAATACCTACGATCCCCGCGGTAATAGCGGTTGCACTTCCGGTAAACTTATCAATATTAGCACGAGCTTTTTCGGCGGTTTCAAACTCAAAGTCGTCATCTTCGCCGTCTTTTAGTTTATGTAATTGACGTAAGATGCGGCGAATTTTAGCCAGTACTTGCGCTTCGTTAACATCGTCTTTTAAACGAAACATCATTTGCACATTGGTATCAACACTGCCGCCTTCTAGCGCACTCATGGTACTTATCGGTATATTAATGTAATCGTCTTGGTCAAAACCTAATAAGCTACCTTGTTTTTCAGCAACGCCAATAATGCGAAACCACTCACCACCGAGTTTGATATATTCACCTACAGGGTTTTCAGGCAGGTTGAGCTTTTCGATAATTGAAGGGCCAATAAACGCCACTCGACGGCGTTTTTCATCATCTTCTGCGCGAATAAATCGGCCGAGTTCTGGGTAGGTGCGGTAAGCTTTTTGGTAGTCTTGCTCGGTGCCCATTACCCGTGAAGCATGACTTTTATTGCCATACTCAGCTGCACCAGAAAAGCGCCAAGTAAACATCAGCGCAGTAAAGGTTTCGGCTTCTTTAACGCGTGCTTTTAGGGTTAAAAAGTCGCTGTAGGTTAGCTTTGCTTGTTGGCCTACCATTTCTTTTTCTACGCTAGTGTAAGGCTTTATATTTGTCACATCGGGAGACATATCAGCAAGCTGATCATTAATTTGCTTGGTAAACCCTTGCATTACTGCCACTACGGTCACAACCGCTGCAACACCAATAATTATGCCTAAGCAGGTAAGGGCGCTGCGCATTGCATTGGCTTTAATTGCCATCAGCGCCGCTTTAGTGCCTTCCATAACAGCGATAGCAGATTTAAACATGTTGTTTTTCTCCTTCGCCTTTACGGGTATCACTAACAACCTTGCCATCAACCAAACGAATAACCCGTTGGCAGTGATCAGCAATATCTTGTTCGTGAGTAACCAAAATAATGGTGTGCCCTTCGTTATGAAGCTCATCAAACAGCGCCATGATCTCAGTGGTGGTTTTACTATCCAGGTTACCGGTAGGCTCATCACCAAGTAGAATATGGGGTTTAGTAACTAGTGCGCGAGCAATAGCGACACGTTGACGTTGGCCACCAGAAAGCTGGCTCGAAAGGTGATTGACCTTATCGCCAAGGCCGACCCGTTGTAATGATTCGAGCGCTTGTTGTTTTCGCTCTTTGGCAGAGATAAATCTATACACCAATGGCTGCATGACATTTTCAAGGGCGGATGCTCGTGGTAATAAATTGAAACTTTGAAAAATAAAGCCAACACTTTCATTACGCTGATGAGCAAGCTCCGTTTCGGTCATGCGTTTTACTAGCTTATCTTTTAAATAATAGTCGCCACTGGTGGGAGTATCTAAACAGCCAAGCAAGTTCATAAGGGTTGATTTACCTGAACCTGAAGGGCCAATAATGGCAACATACTCATTTTGAGCAATTTCAATATTAATATCATCAAGGGCTTTGAAAACTTGTTCGCCCATTTTGTATTGTTTATTGATATTGCTGAGCTTGATCACCGCAGACATTATTTAGCACCTTTTTCAGGGCTGTTTTTAACGGCTACCGTATCACCCTCTTTAAGTGAACTAAGTGGTCTAGCTGGGCCGATAACAATACGGTCACCCTTTGCAACTCCACTGGTTAGTGCTTGTTCGATATCTGACGAAATACCTACAGTTACTGCTGTTTTAGTTACTGTGTTATCTGCGTTAAGCTTCCAGACAAAGTAGCTATCACCCTCTTTTTGAATGGCTTCGATGGGGAGTTTTAAGCCATTTTCGGCAATGCTGGTGGCGATTTCTGCGCGGCAACTCATTCCGGCATATAGCTGGCGGTCAGTGGCATCAAGCAGTACTTTAACTTTAAATGATAAGCCTTGTGAACCTGCTTGATTTTTTGCAGATGTGCCAATGTTTATCACTTTGCCAGTGAAAGGTTGATTTGGGTAAGCGGCTGCATAGATGTCTGCATGTTGGTCTAGTTTGATACCGGCGATATCGGTTTCATCGACCCGAAGCTCGGCTAAAATTGCGCTGGGGTCTGCTACTAGCATCAGATCAGAGCCAATTATGTTGGTTGTTCCCGCAATAACGGTTTCACCTTCTTTAATATTTACCGAAGCAAGTAGGCCACTCATTGGAGCGCGAAACACGCTTTTATTTAAACGGTCTTCAGCAATCAATAAAGATGCTTGGGCTTGGTTGTAAGCTTCGCGTTTTGCTTCAATATCTATTTTTGCTAAATCGCGGGCATTTTGTAGGTTTTCATACACTTCTTGGCCAGCAAGGCCAACTTCATAAAGCTCTTTTTGGCGGCTTAGTTGACGCTCGATATTTTTCAAGCGGGTTTCGCTATGCTTAATGTCGATTTCGGTCGCGCGAAGCACAGCTTTGTTGCGGGCAACTTCCGATTCAAACGCTGTGGTATCTAGGCGCATAAGAATATCGCCTTCAGTGACACTTTCACCTTCCTCTACAAACACTTTCGCTACACGGCCTGTCACTTCTGAGCGCAGTTGCACTTGGGTATTAAAGACTAGGTTACCAGAGGCTAAAATTGAATCGGCAATATTACCTTGCTCAACTTCTGCAATATGCATTTCTGGCGCTTCTTTATTGCCTGTGACTTGCTTTGATACTAGTAAAGCGACAAATGCCGTAACAGCTAGGCCAATAATAATGGCTTTTTTCATGTTACTTCCTTGGTGGTTAAGAGCGGCATATTGCCGCTCAAAGCAGAATTAAACGAGAGCGATTACAGTCCAAATACCATAAATAACAATACTTGGTAGAGCTGCAAACAGTAGCGCTTTATTGAAAGTGAAATTAGTCCAGCACTTTAAACCGATAGCTGCGATGAAAATGCCCCAAATAGAAAAGATATTGAGACTTTCCAATAAGGTGTACAGTGGGTGGCCAATTTCTAAACCAATTAAAAGTTGGTTAATTGAAGCATAATTAAATAATGATTGTGATATTTGGTCAGTGCTTGCAGTTAACACTAAGATAAGTAAACCAAGGCTTGAAATAATCATTGGCATCATGGTCCAAATGCCAAAGCCATACCACGCGCCATAGCCGTAGTTAGCTTCTGGGTCTTGCTTAGATACAAATAGGTAGTAACCTGCCATCAGAGCATTGATAACAGCTAAACCAATAATACCACCAAACATTGCAAACCAAACTTGCATATCTATGGTTTGCTCCATGCTTTGGCGAATCATTTTTTGTTCTGCAATAGTGGCATCAACACTGGCTACAGCGACTTGTTGATCGATTAAATATTGCGGGTCAGCTTTATTGTAAAAAGCAAACATGCTGGCTGCGAGAATGCCGGCAAGTAAAATAAAGGCAACAAAAGACCAGCCTTTTGCTTCTTTTAAACCATTAAAGGCTTTACTCGGGCTGATAAAAATATCAACCAAAGCGGTCATAACATTTGATGATTTCATTTTTTATTCCTTGTTTTATAACATTTGTTTTTAGGTACTAAAATATCCTGTTTAGTAACAAATTAGCAATTTGTTTTGTAACTGTATGTTAACAGATGTGATTAGTAAATCTGTGATAAGGTTAAGCGGTTAATTTGAGTCGAGTTTATTAGGAAAGTAGGTCGTTATGGCGAATTGTAATGTACGTTGTATTGATGAGTTGGTATTGGGGTTTTGGCGTTTGTTAGATTGGCAGATAACGCCACAGCAATGCTTAAGCTTTTTAGAAAGTGCAATCGATATGGGGGTTTCACATACCGATCATGCTGACATTTACGGTGAATACGGTTGTGAAGCTGAATTTGGCAAAGCACTTAAACTAAAACCAAGCATTCGTGATGAAATCAAAATAATCACCAAGTGTGGTATCAAGCCTGCATTTGCAAGCCTAGGGTTGCAAGGTAAAGCAAATCATTATGACTCAAGTGCCGCGCATATTATTGCCTCAGCACAGCAGTCACTTAAAAACTTCAATACTGATCGTTTAGATGTATTACTTATTCATCGTCCTGATTACTTGATGAATGCCGATGAAATGGCAGAAGCATTTAATACCCTAAAAGCAAATGGTGATGTGATTGATTTTGGTGTGTCTAACTTTACGCCTTCGCAACTTAGCTTGTTGCAGTCGCGTTTAGACTTTGAGCTTGTGACTAATCAAATTGAGTTTTCACCTTACGAAATGAAAGCTCTTGACGATGGTAGCTTAGATCAATGCCAATTGCTTGATATCAAACCTATGCTTTGGTCACCATTGGCAGGGGGTCGTTTATTCTCAAGTGATGATGAAAAAGCGGTACGTTTACGTGCAGTGTTAGAGCAGGTTGGTGCTGAAATTGGTGCTACTGCCATTGATCAGGTTGTTTATGCTTGGCTGTTAATGCACCCGAGTGCACCGTCTGTGGTACTCGGTACGGGTAATATTGAGCGTGTTAAATCAGCTGTTGAAGCTAAACAGCTTACTATGAATCGTGAGCAATGGTATCGCATTTGGCAAGGCTCAACCGGTCATAGTGTGCCTTAAAACGTAAAGTCCAAAACGAGAAAAGGGCCTTACGGCCCTTCGTGTTGCAGCAAGTAACACATTCTTTATAAAGTGAAGTCAACCGCGTAAGCGACGTACACTTTTACATCTGAACCATCAATATCGTTGTCGGCAAGACCAAATGTAAAGCCATCTTTAGATACTGAAACACCGTAGTCGATGATGTCATCATCACCGATGAAATCACCAGAGTAATGGCCAACATGAAGAGCCATTTCTGCGCCAGTACTTCCAACTGGGAAGCTGTAGTCAGCATTTAAATAAAGTGAATCACCAAAATCTGTACCGTCACCGCTTGCTGCTGATGTTGCTAATATTGCTGCACCAAAGGTGAAGCTGCCCATGCTGATACTACCGTAGATTTCTGAAAAATCAGCATCAGCAGATGATGCTGCATCTGGATACGCATAATATATATAACCAACGTCATAGCTAACGGTTTCATTAATGTCACCGCCAAAACCAGCATAAAGATCTAACTCGTAAGTCATGTCTTCAGCCCAGCTTGCATTCGATACCCAAGTACCTGCATAAAAGCCTGATTCATTAGCGTAATCGATGCCGCCTTGGATAGCTGCATCGCCGCCTGTTTGTTCTTGGCCACGCCACAAGTAGTTAGAAGTCGCTGCTGCATTAGCTGTTACTTCAGCATAAGTATATGTAGAGCTTAACGTTAATAGCGCAATTGCGCTTGCTGCGAACGTTTTTTTTAGTTTTAGCATGTTTCTGTATCCTGTTGTTATGTTGATTTTGCCCTAGTTCAGGTTGCAGCCTGATTATTGTTTGCGGACATAATTATGTGTTGTCTGGATACGATGTAGCACTGGTTGTGCCAAGTTACTTTTGGAAGGGATATTTTATGCTTAACTACTTTAAAAACAGCCTATTAAGCTTACTATTTTTTAAAAATTAGTTTTCTTTGAATTATTCATGCGCACTTGCGTGGTGCAAAAAATAACCTGGTTGCACAATTGCGAAGCAACCAGGTTTTTCTTGTTTGAGAGTGACTTAGCCAAAAATTGCGCGCATTAAGCTAATAGTCTCTTCAACGCTACGACCTTTTTCAACTTCGCTGATGATAGAGTCACGTTTAGCCTTGATATGTTCAGGGATATCGTCACTTGCTAATGCACGGTCTACCAGTATCTCAGCTGATTCTTTGCCACGGCGTACCGTCTTTTTACCTGCTGAGCTCGTTGTACTCTTAGGTTTGTTTAACAACTTAATATAATTAGAGTTATCTGCGGTGCTCTTATCTGCATAATAGAAGAAGCTCGGTAATAGGGCTTTGATTTCAACTAAAGATTGCTCAAGCTCATTTGCTGCGCTGGCCATTTTGAACCAAGGCATACTATGAATTGCTTCGACTATATCTTGCCAGTAGCGCTCAAAATCGCGGTTATTTAGCTTAGTAATGCCTAATGCCGCACAAAGGGCATCAAGTTTACTATTTACGATTGGTGTAAACACGTCAGGTCGGCGCATCGCAAGTAAGCGAGTAGCAGGAGCAAGCGTTGGTTTTTCATCGCTGCCATTAAATGCCATGAAGTAGGCAATCATAAAGTGTTGATAATGTTCTTGAGTTACCTCGCCCTCAAGTGGAATGTGCGCAAGAGCCTCATCGAACGCACCGGGTAAATCACTCAACATTTGGTGGAAACCTTTTGCGTTCTTGGTAGAAGCAAACCATTCAACGTCGAAGTTATAGCTGCTTGGGTCAAGTGAGGCACTGTGTTTACCTGAAAACGCTAAACGGTCTTCTGGGATCATCTCTTTCAGTGATTGCGATTTAATTGCAGCAATGTAATTAGCTAAGCGTAGTTGCTCATCAAGTGCTATTAGCTCTTTATGCTGCTCGATGAAGCCTGCGATAACAGGCCATGGCGCAACCCTTAAGGTTTTTAACTGCAAAAAGCTGATTGCAGAAATTAATAAGTCATGAAGTTTTTTTAGCGTAGGAAGTTGCTTATCTTCTAATAGATCGTAATTAATGCGATCGCGGCTTGCACTTAATAGCTCATAGCACCAACCTAAAAAGTCTTCAGGATGATTTTCTACTTTAACTGCCATTAGGTTTAAGCTGATATCAGAGGCTTGCTTGAGGATGTTTTGATAAATTTGACTTTCTTGCTCGCCAAGCGCCATTTTTGACGGTGAAATAAGCAGTTTCTTCATGCTTAATCGATACTCCAGTTTTGACCAAGTTGGGTTGTTTAATTTTAGTACACAGGGTGCAAAAACAACAGGGTCGTGCATCATACCGAAGTAATGAAATGATGCAATCTTACTGATAATTTATAAGTAAGATTGCCACTGATTTTTAGATTAATCGTTGTCATCGAGTGTAAATAATTGCTCAACGGCCACTTCAAAGTGAGCAGCAATTTTTAACGCAATAATCACTGAGGGTATAAAGCGGCCTGTTTCAACTGTGCTAATAGTTTTACGTGATACTGCAATGGCATCAGCAAGTTCTTGCTGCGATAACCCCTTATCTTTACGGAATTTAGCGATATTATTTTGCACTTTTACACCTAGTCTCTACTTTGCCAAATAATTGATACACCATATATTAAACACATCAAGGCAAGGTAAAATGTGGCCATCATGCTATGAGATACATTTAAAGCAAGTTCATCAGACAATAAAAAAATCGCCCCCATGCTAAAAAGTAATCCAAGCACAACATGTTTATAAGCGATGGTATCAATCGTATTTAAAAATTCATCCTTATACGTAAGGCGATAGCCAAGTTTCCATGTAAATCCACCTCGAATCACAAACATAAAGAATGAACCAATAAATGCGGCACCACCAATAAACAGTAAAGGAACTGATGTTTGCTTGAGCATTGGGTAAACACTAATAATTAATAACGTGACTCCCATGAATATTGAAAACCATGCGTTATGACTCATAAACTTTTCTTCCGTTTTGATATCTTGCTTAGACATAATCGTTTCCTTTTATTTTCAACTCAAATGTAACCTACAGGTATCAATGTAACCCTAGGGTATCGTGTGGTCAAGTTTTTTTTGTAACTTGTAGGTATCAAAAAATTTCAGCGCTTATTCATATTCTTGTACCTAAGCTTGTTTACAAAGCTTTTTATGTGTTGGGCAATGCATTTGCGCCTAACTCCCGCTATGATATGAACATTGTTTGCCCATTTTTAAGGATGATTATGAAAACCTTATTGAAAATCGTTGGTGTCATTTTCGTATTACTAATTGTATTGGTAGTCGCAGCACCATTCCTCATACCTACAGACGCGATATTTAATAAAGTATCGGAGCAAGTAGAACAAACGACAGGTCGTAGCCTGACTATTAATGGCGATAAAAAGCTGTCGGTATTTCCATCATTAAAGCTCGAACTGAATGATGTACACTTTGCCAATATGCAAACTGGCTCGCAAAAAGATATGGCAAGCATGCAGCAACTTGCTATTCGTATCCCGTGGATGTCGCTATTTGGCGGTGAGTTTAAGCTAGATAAGTTTGTTATTAACGAACCAACGATTTTATTAGAAACCGATAAAAATGGTAAAGCAAACTGGCAGTTATTTGATGCCGTTGCTGAGCAACCACAGACAGAGCAGCAAAAAAGTTCTGGCGCTGTTAACTTACCAGATAACTTTGATATCGAACTTGGTGAAGTAGCAATCTATGGCGGCACTTTCACTTACCTAGATGGTAAAACCGGGGCCAAACAACAGATAAGTGATTTAGAATTAGCCATCTTATTACCTTCTCTTCGTAAGACCTTAGAATTAAAAGGCGGTATTACCTATATGGGTGAGCGCTTTAACTTAGATGTCACGCTAGATACACCAGTAAAAGCGATTGAAGGCGAAACCTTTAATGTCAGCACAGAGCTTGATTCTCGCCTAGTCGATTTGAACTTTAAAGGTGCAATTGCAGAAATGGGCAATGACGTGCAAGGGCTTCTTTCTGTTAGCGGTGATTCAGTTAAAAACATTGCAAGCTGGCAAGGTGTTGAGCTTAATGCAAAAGAAAATGCGTTTAATGCCTTTAATATAAAAGGTTCAATGCACCTAAAAGGGCAGCAGTTTAAACTCACTGAGCTACTTGCCACGTTAGATGAGCTACAAATTAAAGGTAAAAGCGATATTAAGCTTGGTGACCGTTTAGCTGTGAATGCCGATATTGATTTAGGCATGCTTGATTTAAACCCTTACTTACCTGAGGGCGTAGCTAAAGAGGAACAAGCAGAGCCTGCAGCAGATGCGCCTGCACAGCCAATTGTTTGGGATGATACTGCAATTGATATGAGCGGCTTAAATGCATTGGATGCAAATGTAGTCGTGCGCTCAAGTGGTTTAAAAGCAAATGATATTACTCTTGGTGAAAACCAGTTAACGGTAAACCTGAAAAATGCACTAGCTAAAATCAGCCTAGATAAGTTTGTTGCTTACGAGGGTAATGGTAAAGGTGTAATCACGGTCAATGCCAAGAAAACACCGTATAAAATTAGCACCAACTTCGCTTTAGATAAAATCGATGCACAGCCATTACTGACTGATGCGGCCGGTTTCGATAAGTTGATGGGTAAAGGCTCGCTAAACTGGGATCTAACGACCACAGGCCAAAGTCAAAAGAGCTTCATCAATGCCTTGAATGGTAAGTTAGCCTTTGAGTTTGCTGATGGCGCAGTGAAAGGTGCCAATATTGCAGAGATGGTTCGTAAAGCAAAAGAGCTCATTAAAGGTAACTTAAGTGCGGTATCAGAAGGTTTAGATACTGGCTTTGATAACTCACAGCAAACAGATTTCTCGGCATTGCAGGGCAGCTTTGTATTCACTAACGGTGTTGGTGAAAATAAAGACTTGTCACTACTTAGCCCGCTTATTCGTATTACTGGCTCAGGTAAGGTTGATTTACCAATGACGACCGTTGATTACCGTTTAGTAACAGGTATTGTTGATTCAATCGAAGGGCAAGGCACGACCGATGACAGTACAGGGTTTAAAATTCCACTGCGTATCAAAGGTCCATTCCATGATGTTGGCTATAAGCTCGATGTAAGTGATGCGGCTAAAGAAGAAGTGAAAGAAAAAGCCAAAGATAAAATCAAAGACAAATTAAAAGGTCTATTTGGTAATTAATAAAAATTTAATTAAAGTCAAAAACAGGGCGCATTTGCGCCCTGTTTGTTTTATAATCAATAACAAACCAGCAAGCTGCTGTAATTCCTCAATGCAGGCATTGCGATTAATTCCAAATTAATTAAAAAATAACCTACCATTTCCTTGCCATTGCTGCTACAATTGCCCGCCCTTAAGAGACAACTTGCTTGTTTTTTGAGTGGAATTTAACCGAAATGTCTTGATTTTAAACAAAATTAAGGCGTGTTGTAATTTCTACACCGGAGGTCATTAACATGATCCAAATGCAAACTCAGCTGGACGTTGCTGATAACAGCGGCGCTCGCAAAGTGCAGTGTATTAAAGTCCTTGGCGGTTCGCACCGTCGCTATGCAGCGGTTGGCGATATCATCAAAGTTTCTGTAAAAGAAGCAATTCCTCGCGGTAAAGTGAAGAAAGGTGATGTTAAAAACGCGGTAGTTGTGCGTACTAAAAAAGGCGTTCGTCGTCCGGACGGTTCTTTGATCCGTTTCGATAGCAATGCGGCTGTTATCTTAAACGATAACTTACAGCCAATTGGTACTCGTATCTTCGGCCCTGTGACTCGTGAACTTCGTACTGAAAAGTTCATGAAAATCGTTTCACTAGCACCAGAAGTACTATAAGGAGTCTATCATGGCAGCAAAAATCCGTCGTGATGACGAAGTAATCGTACTAGCAGGCAAAGACAAAGGTAAGCGCGGTAAAGTGCTTTCAGTTGTTGCTGAATCTGGTCGAGTATTTGTCGAAGGCATCAACTTAATCAAGAAGCACCAAAAGCCTGTTCCTCAGTTGAACCAAGCTGGCGGTATTGTTGAGAAAGAAGCGTCTATCGACGTATCAAACGTTGCGATCTACAACTCGGAAACGGGTAAAGCAGATCGTGTAGGTTTCAAGATTGAAGATGGTAAGAAATTACGTATCTTTAAATCTACTGGTAAAACTATCTAATAGTTGGAGTAGAATGATGGCGAAACTGCATGAAGTATATAAAGACAAAGTAGTTGCTGAGCTTCAAGAGAAGTTTGGTTTCAGCTCTGTCATGCAAGTCCCTCAGATCGAAAAGATCACATTAAATATGGGTGTGGGCGAAGCTCTAGCTGACAAGAAGATCCTAGATAACGCTGTTGCGGATCTAGAAGCAATCTCTGGTCAGAAACCTCTAATCACTAAAGCACGCAAATCAGTTGCAGGCTTCAAAGTGCGTGAAGGTTACCCAATTGGTTGTAAAGTAACCCTACGTGGCGAGCGTATGTGGGACTTTTTTGAGCGTTTGGTTTCAATCGCTATCCCACGTATTCGTGACTTCCGTGGTGTAAGTGCTAAGTCTTTTGATGGACGTGGTAACTACAGCATGGGCGTACGTGAGCAAATCATCTTCCCAGAAATCGATTATGATAAAGTAGACCGTGTACGTGGTCTTGATATCACTATCACTACTTCTGCGAAAACAGATGATGAAGGCCGTGCGTTGTTAGAAGCGTTTAACTTCCCATTCAAGAAATAAGGGTAGGGTTATGGCAAAGAATTCTATGAAAGCGCGCGAAGCAAAGCGCACTAAATTAGTTGCTCAGTATGCTGAAAAGCGTGCGGCACTAAAAGCTATCATCAGTGATGTTAATACATCTGACGATGATCGTTGGGACGCGGTATTAAAGCTACAAGCTTTACCACGTGATTCTAGCCCTTCACGTCAACGTAATCGTTGTAACGTTACGGGCCGCCCACATGGTTACCTTCGCAAATTCGGCATGAGCCGTATTAAAGTTCGCGAAGCAGCTATGCGCGGTGAAATTCCTGGCCTTAAAAAGGCTAGCTGGTAATAGTATCACGGGAGTAAGACTATGAGCTTGCAAGATCCTATTGCGGATTTGTTTACACGTATCCGTAACGGTCAGTCAGCGAAGAAAGTATCAGTAACGATGCCAACTTCAAAACTGAAAGTAGCAGTAGCTAAAGTATTAAAAGATGAAGGTTATATCGCAGATTACGCTGTAAGCGGTGAAGCGAAGCCTGAGCTTTCTATCGAATTAAAATATTTCGAAGGCAAAGCTGTTATTGAAAATATCCAGCGTGTTAGCCGCCCTGGTCTACGTATCTATAAGAAACGTGACGAATTACCAAAGGTAATGGGTGGTCTTGGTATCGCTATCGTATCAACTTCTAAAGGCCTAATGACAGACCGCGCAGCACGTAGTGCCGGCGTTGGTGGTGAGATCATTGGCTTTGTAGCTTAATCGGAGGGGAACTATGTCTCGCATAGCAAAGGCACCAATCAATGTTCCTGCCGGTGTAGAAGTTACATTAAAAGGCCAGGACATCACAGTTAAAGGCAAAAACGGTGAATTAACTCGTACTATCAACGACGCTGTTGAAGTTCAAGTTAACGACAACGTTATTACAACTTTACCTCGTGAAGGCGTAGCTAATGCATGGGCACAAGCAGGTACTGCTCGCGCTCTAATCAACAACATGGTTGTTGGTACGCATGAAGGTTACGAGAAGAAACTTCAGTTAGTAGGTGTTGGTTACCGTGCAGCAGCTAAGGGCAAAGTATTAGACTTAACTCTTGGTTTCTCACACCCAGTTAATTTCGAAGTACCTGAAGGTATTACGATTGAAACACCAAGCCAAACAGAAGTTCTAGTTAAGGGCGTAGACAAGCAGTTAGTTGGTCAAACAGCTGCTAACATCCGTGCATACCGTAAACCTGAGCCTTATAAAGGTAAAGGTGTTCGTTACGCGGACGAGAATGTACGCCGTAAAGAGGCTAAGAAGAAGTAAGGTAAGACGATGGATAAAAAAACAGCTCGTCTACGTCGTGCTAAACGCACTCGTAGAAATTATATTGAACAAGGCACAACGCGTCTTGTTATCCACCGCACGCCACGTCACATTTACGCTCAAGTAGTTACTGCTGAGGGTACTGTACTGGCTGCTGCTTCTACTGTTGAAAAAGCAATTAGCGAAACAGTTAAAGGCACAGGTAACGTTGCGGCTGCTCAAGCAGTTGGTAAAGCGGTTGCTGAACGTGCAGCTGACAAAGGCATCGAAAAGATTGCTTTTGATCGCAGTGGCTTTAAATATCACGGCCGTGTGAAGGCGCTTGCTGATGCAGCGCGTGAAGCCGGTCTGCAATTCTAGGAGTAGACAATGGCTAACGTAGAAGCAAAGCAACAACAGCCTGATTTGGCTGAAAAGCTAATCGCGGTAAACCGTGTGTCTAAAGTGGTTAAAGGTGGTCGTATCTTTAGCTTCACTGCACTAACTGTAGTTGGTGACGGCGCAGGTAAAGTAGGTTTTGGTTATGGTAAAGCACGTGAAGTTCCAGCTGCAATTCAAAAAGCAATGGAAAAAGCACGTCGCAACATGATCAGTGTAGACCTTAACGGTAACACGCTACAGCACCCAATCAAGGGTCGCCACGCGGGTTCTAAAGTATACATGCAGCCTGCTTCTGAAGGTACAGGTATCATCGCCGGTGGTGCGATGCGTGCAGTACTAGAAGTAACTGGTGTACAGAACGTATTGTCAAAAGCATACGGTTCAACTAACCCGATCAACATCGTTCGTGCAACGATTGCTGCTCTAGAGAACATGAACTCTCCAGAGTCAATCGCTGCTAAACGTGGTCTTAGCGTTGACGAAATCACGGGGTAAACCATGGCTAATAAAACTGTAAAAGTAACACAAGTAAAGAGCTCTATCGGTCGTTTACCGAAGCATAAAGCTACATTACGTGGTCTTGGTCTACGTCGTATCAATCACACTGTTGAGTTAGAAGACACAGCATGTGTGCGTGGTATGATTAACCAAGTTTCTTACATGGTAAAGGTTGAGGGTTAATTCGATGCGTTTGAATACACTTTCACCTGCTGCTGGTGCAAAAACAGAAAAGAAACGTCTAGGTCGTGGTATTGGTTCTGGTCTTGGTAAGACTGGTGGCCGTGGTCATAAAGGCCAAAAATCACGTTCTGGCGGTAAAGTTCGCGTTGGTTTCGAAGGCGGTCAAATGCCTATGCAACGTCGTCTACCTAAATTTGGTTTCACTTCACGTAAATCATTAGTATCTACTGAAGTTAACCTTTTTGAAATCGCTAAAGTTGATGGCGATGTAGTAGACGTAAACGCGTTACAAGCAGCTGGTCTAGTTAAAAAGAACATCCAGTTCGTTAAAGTAGTAAAATCTGGCGAAGTTTCACGCGCAGTAACCGTTAAAGGTCTTAAAGTGACTAAAGGTGCTCGCGAAGCTATCGAAGCTGCCGGAGGCAAGGTAGAAGACTAAGGAAGTACTAATGGCTAAACCAGGTCAAGATATGAAAAGTGCACAAAGTGGGCTTTCGGAATTGAAGCGTCGATTACTATTCGTACTAGGTGCTATCATTATTTACCGTCTAGGTTCATTCGTGCCGATCCCTGGGATTGACGCCGCTGTACTTGCCGATTTCTTCGAGCAACAAAAGGGCACCATTGTTGAAATGTTTAACATGTTCAGCGGTGGTGCGCTTGAGCGAGCCTCAGTGTTGGCACTGGGTATTATGCCGTATATCTCGGCTTCGATTATTACGCAACTATTAACGCATATGTATCCGCCGTTTATAGAGCTTAAGAAAGAAGGTGAGCAAGGGCGTAAGAAAATCAGCCAGTATACACGCTACGGCACGCTTGTGCTTGCTACTATCCAATCTATCGGTATTGCTACAAGCTTACCGGGCATGATGGACGGGTTAGTTGTTAACCCTGGTATCGGTTTCTACTTCACTGCTGTAGTGAGTTTAGTAACAGGTACTATGTTCCTTATGTGGTTGGGCGAACAAATTACAGAACGTGGTATCGGTAACGGTATTTCGGTTCTGATTTTTGTTGGTATCGTAGCTAACCTGCCGTCTGCTATTGGTTCGACAGCCGAAATGGCGCGCCAAGGTGATCTGAATGTACTTGTACTGTTATTGATTGCTGTAATCGTATTCGCTGTTACTTACCTAGTTGTATTCTTCGAACGTGGACAACGTCGTATCGTTGTAAACTATGCGAAGCGTCAACAAGGTCGTCAGGTATTTGCTGCTCAAAGCACGCACTTACCGTTGAAAGTAAATATGGCGGGTGTTATTCCACCAATCTTTGCTAGCAGTATAATTCTGTTCCCTGGTACAATTGCAAGCTGGTTCGGCCAGGGTGAAGGTCCGGTCGCTGATGTGCTACAAGCAATCGCAACAACGTTGACTCCAGGTCAACCTTTATATGCGATGGTTTTAGCTGCGGCTATTATCTTCTTCTGCTTTTTCTACACCGCGTTGGTATTTAACCCGCGTGAAACAGCAGATAACCTGAAAAAATCTGGCGCATTTATCCCAGGTATTCGTCCAGGTGAGCAGACATCTAAATACATTGATAAAGTGATGACACGCCTGACATTGGCAGGTGCTTTGTATATAACCTTTATCTGTCTGGTGCCCGAATTCATGACTATGGCATGGCAAACGCCATTCTATTTCGGCGGTACATCAATTTTGATTATCGTTGTTGTAATCATGGACTTTATGGCACAAGTACAGACGCATCTGATGTCACATCAGTATGATTCTGTGCTGAAAAAAGCAAACCTTAAAGGCTACGGCCGATAAGGTCATTTTACGGAGTTGAGCAATGAAAGTACGTGCTTCCGTTAAGAAAATATGCCGTAACTGTAAAGTTATTAAACGTGCTGGTGTAGTACGCGTAATTTGCAGTGA
Organism: Pseudoalteromonas sp. OFAV1; assembly: GCF_021532595.1. Taxonomy (NCBI): domain Bacteria; kingdom Pseudomonadati; phylum Pseudomonadota; class Gammaproteobacteria; order Alteromonadales; family Pseudoalteromonadaceae; genus Pseudoalteromonas; species Pseudoalteromonas sp. OFAV1. The sequence continues at coordinate 3,861 of NZ_JAKGBG010000011.1, read as the reverse complement.
GCCTAAGCACAAGCAAAGGCAAGGCTAATTAAACAGTCGTGCAGGCTGAGTTATTTACTCGGCCTGTGTTTTTAGTTGTGATTTGGTCTTCGTTTGAGTATCCTTACGGGCTTTTCAAACAGATGATAACCAAATTCAAATATAGGAGATGTGTTAGTGGCCCGTATCGCTGGCATTAACGTCCCTGATCATAAACATGCAGTTATCGGTTTAACTGCTATTTATGGCATAGGTAAGACTCGCTCTAAGGCTATCTTAGCAGCGACTGGTATCGCCGAGACCACAAAAATCGGTGAACTTTCAGACGAAACACTTGACGTATTGCGTGAAGCAGTTGGCAAGTACACTGTAGAAGGTGACCTTCGTCGTGAAGTTACATTAAATATCAAGCGCCTTATGGACCTTGGTTGTTTCCGTGGCCTACGTCACCGTCGTTCGTTACCACTTCGTGGTCAACGTACTAAGACTAACGCGCGTACTCGTAAGGGTCCTCGCAAGCCTATCAAGAAATAAGGTGGGGTAGATTATGGCTAAAGCACCAATTCGTCGTAAGAAGGTTAAAAAGCAAGTTGCTGATGGTATGGCTCATGTTCATGCTTCTTTCAACAACACTATTGTAACAATTACCGACCGTCAAGGTAATGCACTATCATGGGCTACAGCAGGTGGTTCAGGTTTCCGTGGTTCACGTAAATCTACTCCATTCGCTGCTCAGGTTGCTGCAGAGCGCGCAGGTACTGCTGCTCAAGAATACGGTTTAAAAAATCTAGAAGTTTTCATTAAAGGTCCAGGTCCAGGTCGTGAATCTGCTGTACGTGCTTTGAATGCTGCTGGTTACCGTATCACCAACATCACTGACGTGACGCCAATCCCTCATAATGGTTGTCGTCCACCGAAGAAACGTCGCGTTTAACAATAGGTTAGGAGAAATAACATGGCAAGATATTTGGGCCCTAAGCTCAAGCTGAGTCGTCGTGAAGGTACTGACCTGTTCCTTAAGAGCGGCGTAAGAGCTATCGACTCTAAGTGTAAACTTGAGACTGCACCTGGTCAGCACGGCGCTCGTAAAGGTCGCTTATCTGATTACGGTTTACAGTTACGTGAAAAGCAAAAAGTACGTCGTATCTACGGTGTATTAGAAAAGCAATTCCGTAACTACTACAAAGAAGCTGCTCGCCTTAAAGGTAATACAGGTGAAAACTTGTTACAGCTTTTAGAGCAACGTTTAGACAATGTTGTATATCGCATGGGTTTTGCTAGCACACGTGCTGAAGCACGTCAGTTAGTTAGCCACAAAGCGATCTTAGTTAATGGTCGTGTTGTGAACATTCCTTCATACGTAATCTCACCAGAAGATACTGTTGTGATTCGTGAGAAGTCTAAAACACAAGCACGTATCATCGCTGCTCTAGAGTTGGCTGAGCAACGTGAAAAGCCGACTTGGGTTGAAGTTGACGGTAAGAAAATGGAAGGTAGCTTCAAGCGCCTACCTGAGCGTTCAGATCTGTCTGCGGACATTAACGAACAACTAATCGTCGAACTTTACTCTAAGTAAAGTTAAGAGTTAAGAGAGGATAAAATGCAGGGTTCTGTTACCGAATTCCTAAAACCAAGGTTAGTCGATATCGACGCTATCAACCCAACGCGTTCTAAAGTAGTTTTAGAACCATTAGAGCGTGGCTTCGGTCACACTTTGGGTAATGCCTTACGCCGTATACTGTTATCATCTATGCCTGGATGTGCAGTAACTGAAGTTGAAATCGACGGTGTATTGCATGAGTACAGCGCGAAAGAGGGCGTACAAGAAGACATCATTGAAATTCTGTTAAACCTTAAAGGTCTAGCAGTAACTTTAGAAGGCAAAGATGAAGTTTTTCTGACCCTGACTAAATCTGGTGTAGGCCCTGTGACTGCGGCTGATATTCAGCACGATGGTGATGTAACTATCGCCAACCCAGATCACGTTATCTGTCACCTTACGACAGATAGCAGCGAGATCAGCATGCGTATTCGTGTTGAGCGCGGTCGCGGTTATGTGCCGGCATCTAGTCGTTTATCCTCTGATGACGATGAGCGTCCAATTGGTCGTCTGCTGCTTGATGCATCATTCAGCCCAGTTGAACGTATTGCGTACTCGGTTGAATCAGCCCGTGTTGAGCAACGTACAGACTTAGACAAGTTAATCATTGATATGGAAACAAACGGCACTTTAGATCCTGAAGAAGCGATCCGCCGTGCGTCTACTATCTTAGCTGAGCAATTAGATGCATTCGTAGATTTACGTGATGTAACTGAGCCAGAAGAGAAAGAAGAGAAGCCAGAATTCGATCCTATTCTACTTCGTCCAGTTGATGATCTTGAACTAACAGTACGTTCAGCAAACTGTTTGAAAGCCGAGCAAATTCAATATATCGGTGATTTAGTTCAGCGCACTGAAGTTGAGCTTCTTAAAACGCCTAACTTAGGTAAGAAGTCTCTAACTGAAATTAAAGACGTGCTAGCTTCACGTGGTCTATCTCTAGGTATGCGCCTAGAAAACTGGCCACCTGCAAGCCTAGCTGAATAATCTAAATCACTATATTAGTTTAGTTAGAAGGATAGGGTCATGCGCCATCGTAAGAGTGGTCGTCAATTAAACCGTAACAGCAGCCATCGCAAAGCGATGTTCAGCAACATGGCTGGTTCTTTGGTGAAACATGAAATCATCAAAACAACTTTGCCTAAAGCTAAAGAGTTGCGCCGTGTAATTGAACCTTTAATCACACTGGCTAAGACTGACAGTGTAGCAAACCGCCGTTTAGCGTTTGCTCGCACGCGTGATAATGAAGTAGTTGGTAAATTATTCAGCGAAATCGGTCCACGTAATACAGACCGTCCTGGTGGTTACACTCGTATTCTTAAGTGTGGCTTCCGTGCTGGTGATAATGCACCAATGGCTTATATTGAACTAGTTGGTCGCCCAGCGACAAACGAAGAAGTTCAAGAAGACGCGCAGTCTGCAGAGTAAGTCGTAAAGACACCAAAAAGCCGAGCTTATGCTCGGCTTTTTACTTTCTGAAATTCATTATTACTAAAATACCTCTACCAACCCCATATCTTTACTATACAGTCTTGAAGCAACTAGCAACTAGCAACTAGCAACTAGCAACTAGCAACTAGTAACTAAGATCACATATAAAGATCAATATAGTGCTCGTTAGTAGTTACATCTTCTCTTATACAACTTAAAAACAAGCGTGTTTATAAACTTCATTGGCCAAATAGCTATAATACGACCCTATTTAGTGTGCTTTTTGCCCGTTTCGTTCGTATTTTGCTCGAACAGTCATTTTTTTCATAAAAACTTCAAAAAACAGTTGATCTCAATTCGGATCTCCCTATAATGCGCATCCATCGACACGGCGGACTGCTTACAAACAAGCAAAACAACGAGTTGGTTGAGTCAAGTAAAACTGAGTTTTGAAAAAATAAACTTTTCTCAAAATTAAGTGTTGACAAAAATAACGGCTTGCGTAGAATGCAGAGCCCTTGAGACGCAAAAGTATCTCAAAACGTTCTTTAACAATATAAAGCAATCATCTGTGTGGGCACTCGTACAGATTGAGTTCTAACAGCGAAACTTAGTTTACTAAGTGACGCAAACAAATTTAGAGTCTCAATTGAACTGAGTGACCAACGGAAACAAGTTTACTTGTTTCAGCACAGTCAATTCGATATCGAAAGATATCAAAATTCAGAATTCATTGAGCACGAAACTTCGGTTTCAAAAAACTTTTAATTGAAGAGTTTGATCATGGCTCAGATTGAACGCTGGCGGCAGGCCTAACACATGCAAGTCGAGCGGTAACAGAAAGTAGCTTG